>WFMX01000112.1 GCA_015488875.1 Campylobacterota bacterium
ACCTTAGCTTATCTATTACTTTATATCTCTCCCAATATATGTCTATTGCCTCATTTAACTCTTTTTCGCTTATCTTGAGAGGTTTTTTCAATACAAAATTTTTCAAAAATAGTGTAGACATCAGTGAAGTGTCTTGGCGTGGGAAACGCATAAAATGTTTGAGTGCTGCTTTTGTATTTTTCTCTCCGCTATATACGGACAGATACTCCATAAACATCTTCTGTAGCGACATAGGCAATCTACTATGACACTCCACACAGTTTCTCTCATAAGCATCACTACCTAGCAACGATATCGTCAATAGCGACAACCATACAATATATCTTACCATTTCAACTCCAATCTAGTGCCTATACCTAGCTCTGATGTGACATCAATGGTCATATCGTACTCATCGACTATCTTCTTGACTATACTTAGCCCTATACCAAAGCCACCTTCACTACTGTTAAATCGCATGTACCTATCAAAGATATATGAGATTTTTTCATCATCTATACCTATGCCATTGTCCTCTACTACTAGTTTACCTTTGGTCAGGATGATATCGACTACCCCACCTCTTCTGTTGTATTTGATGGCATTTGATATAAGGTTGTCTATGATCCTAGTGAACTTTTTTCTATCCATCAAAAATTGCTCATTCTTTAGATAATGATTGATGGTGATATGTTTTGATTTGGATAGTGTCTTGAAGTACTCTATCCTCTCTAGTATGATATCTTTGAGTTCTAGAACTTCATCGAAGTTATCTCTCTCATGCTCTAGCGTGAGGTATGTCAAATCTTCATATAGTACAGATACGGTCTTGGCAGCTATGGTTATCCTCTCTAATTTTTTTCGATTTTTATCCACCATGATACCTCTATCCATCATCTCTATGTTTGCTAGTATAGCACTTAGAGGGGTATTTAACTCATGTGTGGTGTCTTTGATAAATCTATCTAGCAATATGATGGAGTCTCTCATAGGCTTCAAAAATAGCTTTGCCAACAACAATCCAAATATAAACAGTATGATAAATATGGCAAATCCATATATCACTATAGTCTTGATAGTGTCTCTATGCCACTGATCATCATAATCTACCTCTATGATCAGATATTTTGCACCTAGATAGTAGTTGTCTAGTATTTTTTGGAGATATATCTTGCCATGATATTTATATATCTCCCTATCAAAACTCTCTGGTTCATTCTCTAGTATGGAAAATATCTTGACATATTCTATATCATATATAGCACTATTAAACCTATGGTCTCTAGGATATATATGCCTATCTTCAAAGTAGTGATGAAGTGTTTTGAGTCTCTTGATCTGGTCATAGGCATAGGTGGATAGTTTTGCTTTTTGGTTCGAGAACATGATCTTCTCTTGACTCTGATAATAAAATATGGACAATAGAGTCAAAACCGATACAACCAAAAGTAGATAGATAGTAAGAAACCTTAATAAGGATTTCTTTTCACTTTTGAGTAGTGAATTTGTAACCCTGTTTTTTGATACTAACAATTCTCTCCTTGCCTATCATTTTGCGTAAGTTTTTGATGTATGTTCTGAGTGAAGTATCGCTAGGTTCTTCATCATAATCCCACAGATGAGTATATATATTTTCGTGAGATAGTACCTCGCCTGATGATTGCACAAAGAGTTTGAGTAGTCTAGACTCTTTGTTGCCCATAGATATAGGTTTGTCATCTATGATGAGTGTATTGGAGCCTATATCATACTTGATGCTCTCACCTATATCTATATACTCTTTCTGCTCATGGTAAAAGCCTCTTTTGAGTAGTGTCTCCATCCTGATGAGAAGCTCTTTTAGCACAAAAGGTTTGCGTATATAGTCATCACAGCCACTCTCATATCCCTTCTCTAGGTCATCGACGCTACTCAAGGAGGTGATAAATATAGCGGGAGCAGTAACCCCACTCTCTCTAGCATTACCGAGGAGTTCAAAGCCATTGAGTCCAGGTATATTTACATCTAGTAGTAGAAGGTCAAATTGACTCTCATATATCCTCTCTTCCGCCTCATACCCATCATATGTGGACTCTACCTCATAGCCCTCATCCTCCAAGAACTCTGTCACAGTCTCGTTGAGATTGGCATCATCCTCTAGTATGAGTATCTTTCCTTTAGGCATATCTACGATTATCCTTCATACTGTCCGACCCAATTCACTATCCTCTGTGCCGACAAAGCCCCACTCACACGATCTACCTCTTTGCCATTTTTGAACACCACCATAGTAGGTATACTCTGTATGCGATACATACCACCAAGCTGTTGTTGCTCCTCTGTATTTACCTTCAAGAAATGTGCTTTGAGTGGCATAGATTGTGCTGCCTCTTCAAACGCTGGTGCCATCGCACGGCAAGGTCCACACCAAGGAGCCCAAAAATCTACAACTACAGGTATATCACTATTGGCTACAAACTGCCCCAACTTAGTAGCATCTACGGCTATAGGCTTACTATCCAATAGTGAGTTTTTACAAGAACCACAGTTTGCCTTAGCGTAGCTATCTTTTTTTGGTATACGGTTTACCTTTTGACAGTGTGGACACACTACATTTATACTCATGACAAT
>WFMX01000113.1 GCA_015488875.1 Campylobacterota bacterium
ACTATAGAGAGAAGATAGTAAAAATATCACTCTTACAGAGTTCTCGAAGTTTATAATAGGTTCTATCGCTCTATTTTTATAATCCTATTGTATAATTTGAGTCAATAACTTATGCTGAATATCTCTCTATTTGTAGGAGTAAAACTTACAAAATAGATAGATTTAGCTATATCAGTGACAAAATAAAAAAGGCATACATATGACAAAAGAGAGTGTAATCGAACTATTGACCAAGAAGGATGCTCAGAAAAAGAAGAGTCGTACTCCTGCTAGATTGGATTTCTTGCAGAGTGCTACTGGTGCAGTGTTGGCACTATTTATTCTATTTCACTTGATTTTTGAATCGTCTATACTTTTGGGTAAAGATAGCATGTATCATCTCACTAAAGCTTTTGAGGCAGAGTTCATCATCGATGGCGGTGAACCACTTATCATCACAGGATTGGCATTTGTAGTTTTTATGATATTTATACTACATGCCGCAATAGCAATGCGTAAGTTTCCAGCTTCATATAGCGAATACAAGAGCTACAAGACACATAGGGAGCTTATCCAACATTCAGATACAAATCTATGGTTTATACAGATCAGTAGTGGCTTTGTGATGTTTTTTCTAGGCTCAATACACTTATATATCATGATGACACAACCACAAAATATAGGTCCATTTGCTTCATCAGACAGAATCTATAGCGATGTGATGTGGCCGATGTATCTGATGCTTTTGGTATCTGTGGTACTTCATGCTGGTGTTGGTATATATAGACTCATCATCAAATGGGGTCTGTTAGATGGGGAGAACCCAAGGGCAAATCGTATAAGGTCAAGAGCAGTAGTGAAGGGATTTGTTGTATTTTACCTAATGATCGGTCTCTTTTCATTGGGTACATATATCAAGATAGGATACGAGCATAGAGACGACTATGGTCAAAAATATACATTGGAGCAAAAATGAAGATAATCTATACAGATGCCCTCATAGTAGGTGGTGGACTTGCGGGTCTCAGAAGTGCTATCACTGCCAAAGATAAGGGTCTTGATACTATAGTGTTGAGTATGGTGCCAGTCAAACGATCACACTCAGCAGCTGCTCAGGGTGGAATGCAGGCTAGTTTGGGAAATGCAGTCATGAGTCAAGGCGACAATGAAGATGTACACTTCATGGATACAGTCAAAGGTAGCGACTGGGGATGTGATCAAAGCGTAGCTCGAATGTTTGTCACTACAGCACCAAAAGCTATCCGTGAGTTAGCATCGTGGGGTGTACCATGGAGCAGGATAGGTAGAGGTGACAGAGATGTCATCATCAATGGCAAAAAAGAGACTATCAAAGAGAGTGATGAAGCACATGGGCTTATAAACTCACGAGATTTTGGTGGCACAAAGAAGTGGCGTACCTGCTATACATCTGATGCCACAGGTCACACTATGCTCTACGCAGTAGCCAATGAAGCACTCAAAAGAGGCGTGACCATCCATGACAAAAAAGAGGCTATCTCCATCATACATGAAGATGGAAAATGCTGGGGTGTGATAGTGCGTGACCTTATCAATGGCGAACTCATAGCCTATGTGGCTAGAGGTACCATGATAGCCACTGGCGGATATGGACGGATATATAAGCAATCTACAAATGCCATCATCTGTAAAGGCATAGGCATATCTATAGCACTAGAGACAGGCATAGCAGAGCTAGGCAATATGGAAGCGGTGCAGTTCCACCCTACACCCATAGTGCCATCAGGCATACTGCTTACTGAGGGATGTAGAGGTGATGGAGGCGTGTTGAGAGACAAAGATGGATATAGATTTATGCCTGATTATGAGCCAGAGAAAAAAGAGCTTGCTTCTAGGGATGTCGTCAGCCGTCGTATGATAGAGCATATACGCAAAGGCAAAGGTGTCAAGTCGCCATATGGTGAACACTTATGGCTAGATATATCCATATTGGGTCGTGAGCATATAGAGAAAAACCTCAGAGATGTACAAGAGATCAGCAAGACATTTAATGGCATAGACCCAGCAGACGAGGGTGAAAAGGGTTGGATGCCAGTACTACCTATGCAACACTACTCTATGGGAGGTATCCGTACCAAACCTACAGGAGAGAGTACCACTATGCAGGGACTCTTCTGTGCTGGTGAAGCCTCTTGCTGGGATCTACATGGATTCAACCGCTTGGGTGGCAACTCTGTGAGTGAAGCCGTAGTATCTGGTATGATAGTAGGTGAATATTTTGCAGAGTATTGTGAAGAGACTCACCTAGAGACCCATACACGCACGATAGAGGAGTTTTTGGAAAAAGAGTCTGCTCACTTAGATGAGATATTATCTTATGATGGAGATGAAAATATCTTCAATATCAAAGATGAGATGAGAAATATCATGCAAGAAAAAGTAGGGATATTTCGTAATGGCAAGGGGCTAGAGGAGGCCGTAAGAGATCTTGAGATACTACTCAAAAAGACGAAGCACATCAATGTCGGCTCAAAAATCAGAGAGAACAACCCAGAGCTAAACGAAGCATACAGAGTACCAAAGATGCTCAAACTAGCTCTATGTGTAGCCAAAGGTGCATTAGAAAGAACAGAGAGTAGGGGGGCTCACTATAGAGAGGACTATACAAATAGAGATGATACCAATTGGCTCAAGAGAACCATCACGACTTGGAAAGATCCAGATGACACCCTGCCAACTGTAACATACGAAGAGATAGATATAGATGGCATGGAGCTTGCGCCTGCATTTAGAGGGTACGGTCGCAAAGGCTCACTCATAGAAAATGAAAAGAGTATCAAAAGAGCCAAAGAGATAGAGGAGATCAAGGATAAGCTAAAGGGAGCAGATAGATTTGAGATACAAGATGCTCTTATGTCTTTTGACTTACCGCTAAACTACAAAGCCAAAAACCAAAGAGTAGGAGTAGATTATGAATAAGCAACATAGTAGCAACAGCATAGATGGTAGAGAGATCACCATAACAGCATTTCGCTATGATCCAAACGACCCAAACTCGACTCCTAAGTATCAGGACTATAAGCTCACAGAGACCCCAGGCATGTCTCTATATATAGCTCTCACCAAGATATGGTCAAGTATGGATCACGATCTAAGCTTTGATTTTGTCTGCAGGGCGGGTATATGTGGTAGTTGTGCTATGGTGGTCAATGGTAAGCCTAGGCTAGCTTGCAAGACTCTCACTAGTGAGTTTGAAGATGGCAAGATCACACTACTCCCACTCCCTACATTTAAGCACAACAAAGACCTATCAGTAGATACAGGCAACTGGATGAATGAGATGAGTATCAAAGTAGAGAGTTGGATACACGCCAAAGAGGAAACTGACATATCAAAGATAGAGAAGCCTGTAGAGCCGAGTGTGGCAGATGAAGTTTTCGAGCTTGATAGGTGTATAGAGTGTGGCATATGCCTAGCAAGTTGCTCCACAAAGATAATGCATGAAGATTTTGTAGGTGCAGTAGGACTCAATAGAAGTGCTAGATTTGCCATAGATCCTCATGATGAGCGAAGTGATGAAGAGTTTTATGAGTTGATAGGTGACGATAATGGTATATTTGGATGCATGAGCCTCATGGGATGTGAAGACCACTGCCCCAAGGATCTACCACTACAGACCAAAATAGCCTATATGAGACGCAAAATGGTGATGGTGAAGTAGTAGGTTTGGTACTACCAAATGATATAGAATGTAGAATGGTAGGGTTCTGGTGTAGGGTATCAAAAACACCCAAATAAGCTCATATTTCATTCCTTATTTTTGGATGATAGAAGTGGTAGGGGTCAGGCGACAATGATTTGCGTAACAAAGTGGAGTGAATCGTTGTCACCTCGTATCTATTAGATATAATACATACAGAGAGTCAAACCAGTAATATATCGTACATTCACCTAAA
>WFMX01000114.1 GCA_015488875.1 Campylobacterota bacterium
ATACTTTCAGGCTCAATAGATAAGACCCTAAAGTTATGGAATAGACAAGGGCAGTGTTTGGCTACTTTTGAGGGACATAGTGACTATGTAAATTCTGTAAGCTTTAGCCCTGATGGCAAGACGATACTCTCAGGCTCTTATGATGGGACAATGAGGGTGTGGGATAGACAAAGTGCCAAAGAGATGTCGAGATATGTGCATCAAGATAAAGAGTGGTATAGCCTAGACTTTGCTAATCAGAGAGCCAAAGGTACGCCTATGTCTTGGAGGCTTACTACCATGAGAGACCAAGATGGTGAGATTTTTACGATTGATACGCTTAAGGGGTTTGAGGTTTGTGGGTATTAGTATATTGTATAATGTCCCCCTGTAATTACCCCTAAAAGTATAGGATTGTATAGAATTATATAGGAGTGTAAAAAAGTAATAAAGTGGCTTAAATGCCCTTGTAGTGGGGCTTTGTGGGTGTTTATGAGAGTGTAATAAAGTGTTGAATGGTATCCCCAAGAGGACTCGAACCTCTAGCTAGGCCTTAGGAGGGCCCTGCTTTATCCAGTTAAGCGATGGGGACAAAATGAGAGTGAAATATACACTACTATAGCTTAATATAAGGTCAAAAGATAGATATCAAAACAAAAAATACTATCTAAAGCACTATTTATAGGATTATAGTGACATATTACTATCTATGCACTCCGTAGAGATCCATCAAAATATAAAATGTTCTCCTAGGTAGTGTTTTCGGACATTTCTATCGTTGGCTATCTCGTCACTCGTGCCTGCTGCGAGCATTTCTCCGTTTCTCATCACATAGGCTCTATCACAGATATTTAGAGTCTCGCGTACATTGTGGTCTGTGATGAGTATGCCCATGTCCAGATCTACTAACTGCTTGATGATATTTTGGATATCTATCACCGCTATGGGGTCTATTCCTGCGAAAGGTTCATCTAGTAGTAAAAACTTTGGTTTGCCCACCAATGCTCTAGCTATCTCGACTCTACGCCTCTCACCACCACTCAGTCGGATGCCTATACGGTTTCTGATAGGCTCTATGTTGAAGACTTCTAAAAGCTTCTCTATGTGTGACTTCATCTCTTTTTTGGGTATCTTCAAGGCTCCTGCCGCCATGAGGAGGTTCTCTTCTACTGTCAAATCCTTGAAGATGCTAGACTCTTGGGCTAGGTAGCCTATGCCCTCTTTGGCTCTGGCACTTAGTGGTAGGTGAGTGATGTTTTTGCCATCTATAAAGACTTCGCCATCTGTCGCATCTGTCAAGCCACACACCATATAGAAACAAGTAGTCTTGCCTGCACCATTGGGACCTAGTAGCCCTACTACCTCTCGGCTTTGCAACTCTATAGATATATCATGGACTATCTGCGTCTTTTTGATGATCTTTGTTAGGTTCTTGGCTTCTAGTCTATGCATTTATACCTCTATGGAGTATTTACGACTATCTCCGTCTGGAGTGATAGAGATAGAAGCGGTATTATACCCAGCATTGACTAAAAAGCTTTTGAGTGATTGGTCAGCCCACTCTATCAGATGCCACCCCGTCCTGTCTAGCTCCTCATGTAGTCCAAGTGCGAAGAACTCATCGTTGGTGATACGGTATAGATCATAATGGAACAATCTATCTCCATACACTTGCTGTAGTGAAAATGTAGGAGATGTCACGGAGCTTGTGATCCCTTGTGATACAGCTATAGCCGATGATAGTGTGGTCTTGCCTGCTGCCAAATCCCCACTCAGAAATATGATACAATCAGATGATATATGTCTAGTCAAGTAGTCTACTACTTTGTCTAATTGACCTAACGATGCTACAAACTCTTCTCTCATTCAATCTGCTTATAGCTTGTTGGATATATCTGATATCTTTTTGAGATGCTCCATCGCTATACCACTATCTAATGCCGATAGTGTCATCTCTTTCGCCTCTTTGAGATCACGTACTCTTCCATCTGCGAATAGAGCAAAGGAGGCATTGAGTACCACTATATCTCTCTTGGCTCCATGCTCTACTCCACTAAATATATCTCTAGTTATGTTGGCATTGTCTGTAGCACTACCACCTAATATCGCCTCTTTGGGTGCGATCTCAAATCCATACTCTCTAGGATCTATGATGCCTTGTGAGACTATGCCACTCTGCACATATGCGAACTGTGAAGTGGTAGCCAATGATATCTCATCCATGCCATCATCGCTACTCACTACATAGGCTCTATCTACATTGAGTTCTAGTAGAGCATTTGCCATCCTCTCTATATACTCAGGAGCAAATACACCTAGTAGATACTTTCTAGCACCTGCTGGATTGGTCAATGGACCTAGTATATTGAATATAGTTCTATGGTCTATGGATTTGCGTATAGGCATGATGTGCTTCATCGCTGGGTGGTGATTGATAGCAAATATAAAACAAAACCCTACCTCTTCTAGCATTTTCACCTGCTTTTCTGGTGAGAGATTGAGATCTATATCTAGTGCTTCTAATAGATCAGCAGAGCCTGAATTGCTAGTGATGCTTCTACTTCCATGTTTTGCCACTACTGAACCTAATGAGGATAGTAGCAGAGATACTGTGGTGGAGATATTGAAGCTACCGCTCTTGTCTCCGCCTGTACCTACTATGTCTATAGCTCTATCTCGAAGCTCTTTGGAGATAGGTAGTTTGATAGAGTGACTCCTCATGATGGAGGCAGCCGTAGCTATGTCACTAGCACTCTCACCTCTATCGTAAAGCTCTATCAAAAATGATCTAGCTTCATCTATTGACATTTTGTTATCAAACAGTCTTTCAAATCTCTCTTTGTTATCACTCATACTACTCTCCATTTATCTCTTTGACATATTTATCTTTTTGGCTCTTTGGTATGGTTTTAGTAGTTGGTATATCTAATACCTCGTAGAGTTTGGCACCTTTGAGATACTCTATAGTTATCTTGTCGCCTATCGCTACATTTTTGGAAGCTTTAGCCTTCAATCCGTTGACATACACAACACCACTTTTTACCATATCTGACGCTATAGTACGCCTCTTTATGACATTGACAGAACTCAACCACTTGTCTACACGCATGAAATAACTCCTATAGATAAAATCAAAGTATATTATCCTATTTGCGATTAAATCTGAATTATAACTTCTCTATCTCATCATAAAACAAAATGGCTATCTCTAGTAGATCGCTATAGTCTTGGCTGGTTGTAGATAACTTATATAGAGTTATGTCCAATCTGGGCTTCTCTACCCACTCGCTACCATCAAAAAACTTGACTATCGCGAAAGATACTTTCATGCCATGTTCAGAGTTGAGACTCATTATACTTTTTTTGATATCTTTGGTCAGTAGCCTCTTTATAAACTTCTCATCTTTGCCTTGGATAAAAAACTGTTTATCAAATAGAGTATCATCTATATTGATATCTTTAAATCCAAGTGCTTTTTGAATGATACTCTCTGTAGACAAACTACTAATTTGGAAAAAGATATTATCAGAAGAGTGGCTAGTGTGAAATTGTGCAAATGTTTGTGGTGGTCTACCACCATTTCCTGTACTGCCACTAGTCATAGCAGATAGCATTATATCAGTATCTCTGTAAGGTACAATCAGCTGAGAGTAGTACCCAAAAACTCTCTTGATATCTCCACCTCTCTCTGTGACAATGTCTTTGAATATCTTGTCTATTTCGACTTTTTCTTTCTGATTTATCTTGTAGCTGATAAGCACTATGACTATAACCACAAAACCAAATATATAGAACATATCACTCCTTTTTCTCAAATAATTCAATATAATCATGAAATTAGTGCAAACTGTGGTCTTTGCAAAGAATTTGAGTTCGACCAAGAGGCTAAACGATGATTACTTATAAATGCCCACGATACAGTAAGTTATACTAGTTTTATCATTTTTATTGCATATTTTGGGTTTATATATTATATCATACAATATAATTATACTAGGAGCAGTTATGAAAAAATCTATAATATACTACACTTTAGTCGCACTACTTTTGTCCAGCTATCTAAATGCAGAGGTTAAAAAAGTTATAACCATAGCAGGCACAGCGGACCTACAGGGGATGATGGAGGCTACGGATGGAAGCTTCGACTTAAATTTCGATGGCAAAAAAGAGAGTATGACACTAGGTGGGATAGATAGGATAGCGACCATCCTAGGGGAGATAAAAAAGGAGAATCCTAACACAATCACAGTCACCACAGGTGATGACTTGATGAATCGCTTTTTTCATACATATAAAGGTAAAGCCATAATGTCTCTCATCTCCGATGCAGGGTATGAGATATCTGTTTTTGGAAATCATGAATTTGATAAAGGCAGTGAAGTCTTAGCGGAGGCATTGGATGGTAGTCAATTTGAGACACTATGTAGTGACCTAAATGTGAGCAACTCAAAACTGAACGGCAAATGCAAGCCATACACCATCAGAGAGTTAGATGGGGTAAGGGTAGGTCTCTTCTCTCTAATGACTGAAAACTTCCCTATAGTCACAGCAGAAAAGAGCGTCACCATGATATCTGACAATCTAACGATTGCCAAAAAGATGGTAAAACTACTCAAAGATAATGGTGCAGATATCATAGTGTTACTATCTCATATAGGGTATAAAGAAGATAGAAAATTGGCAAAGCAGGTGAAAGGGATAGACTTAATCTTTGGTGGTCACTCTCACGACTATGTCAAGGAGATGGGACATGTCAATGGCACAGCTATAGTCAATGGTGGCGAAAAGGGTATTCAAGTGGTCAAGGTCGATATACCTTTAGATGACAATAATAGAGCGATAAGAGAAGAGATCAAGATGGGTAAAATCACAGTAGACAAAGATGTCAAATCTAACAAACTCATCAAAGATAGAGTATCGGAGTATGTTAGTAAATTTCCAAAATCTATAGTGCTTGGAGAGACGAAGTCTGATTGGGATATGCGATCCTCGACTATACGCAAGAACGAATCAAATGTAGCAGATATGATCAACGATATGATGAGAGATAAGTTTGATGTAGATATAGTCCTCAACAATGGTGGAGCATTTAGAGGGGGCAAGATATACAAGGCAGGAAGAGTAACAGATAGAATGCTCAAAGAGATAGATGAGTTCCGACAATACGCTTATATACTAAAGCTAGAGGGAAAGTATCTCAAAAATATAGTTGAGTGGAGTGCTGCCAACTATGGCGAGGGTGGATTTCTACAAGTGTCAGGTATCAGATATAGAGTTACACTATCTAAACAACAACAGATAATGAGTGGTGAAGAGATAGTAAGGGTGGGTAATAGAGTGGATCACATAGAGGTCTTTGTAGATAAAAAATGGCAACCTATAGATGATGACAGAGTCTACACTATAGCAAGCAACTCATTTATGGTCAAGAAAGGTGGAGATGGCTACTTTTGGCTCAAGAAATATGGGAAAGATTTACAAAATACATATGCCTCTTTTTATTCAATCATGGCAGATTTTCTATATGAAAAAAAGGTGATAACACCCAAAGATGGAGATGGCAGAATTGAGATAATACACTAGAAAAACGATCACTATGCGGGGACACAGGTTTCATTCGCTTCGCTCACAAAACCAATGTCCTCTAACTGTATCGAACGGTAGGGGTCTGCTGATAATGATATGCGTAGCGTAGCGAAGTGTATCGTTATCACCTGACCTCGGCTGAAATATGTCAGTGTTGCAGTCGAGGGCGAACGATCACTATATAAG
>WFMX01000115.1 GCA_015488875.1 Campylobacterota bacterium
CTATTATGGTAGATATTAATATTTTTGTGCCATAATTATCATCATATTACGAAAATGGAACAAACATCAAACAAATATTTAAAAAATTTTCAAATAATTACAACTATCTTGATATAAATCAATGCATTGAGTACTTCTCAATATTTGGTGGCATAGAGTGGGATATGAGTATGGTTTTTTTCGATGAACCAAATGATATAATCTTGGATCTATTACCATCTAAGTTTGATGATCTCCAATCTCACATATCTCCATCATATCTTTTGGACGCACCATATAGAGATATTTTGATGGCAGTAGCCCAAGGTGATGGCAAGCTTCTAAATATCTCAAAAAGAGCAAAGCAGAGCGAGAGCATCTCTATCGAACTCATCACACAATTGGTCAAACTAGATATATTGCAAGTGGAGGAGTCTCGTGAAAATCCACTCAGAGTACATCCAAAACAGAAGATCAAAAAATCTCTAAGACCATATCGCATACAACCAAAAATTAGATTTAAGATACCATTTTTCCGTTTTTGGTTTGGTTTTGTAGAACCATACAGGAGTAGACTGCTTCTAGGTGACCATAGAGGCTTTATAGAGAACTATAGCTCTCACCATGAGAGATGTATGAGCTTGGTCTTTGAGCAGTTGTCGGACGATCTATTGGAGCTGTACCTAAAAGATAGAGATACTATCATAAGTAGAGGAAGCTTTTGGGATCATCACAGTGAGTTCGACATACTGTCTATCACACAGGGAGGCGACATCATACTAGGTGAGTGCAAATACAAAGGCAGAAGAGTATGCAAAAACGAGCTAAACAAGCTCAAAGATAAGGCAAAAAACTCATCTATCTCAGTAGATATATATGCTCTATTCTCTAAAGATGGATTTTCCAATGAGTTGAAACACTCCAAAGAGAAAAACCTACTACTCTTTGATATAGAAGATTTCAAAAAGCTCCAACAGTAATATCTGATGTCATACATCTCTCTTTTTTTTGTAGCACTAATGGCAGCGACCATACTGCCAATATCTAGTGAAGCACTACTCATATACTATCTGCATGATGAAAAGTCTGCAATACTACTACTCATAGCAGCAGGTGTCGGCAATACCCTAGGCTCTATCATCAACTACTACATAGGCAAAAAAGGATCAGAGTACCTCATCAGAAAAGAGAAAATATCTACTATTAGACTACAAAAAAGTGAAAATATATTCAAGAGATATGGTGGCTATGCACTGCTGCTATCTTGGCTACCCATCATAGGTGACCCCCTCACATTAGTAGCAGGTCTACTACACTACGATATCAAAAAGTTCATCATATTTGTAGCCATATCAAAGTTTGGAAGATATGTATTGATAATCTTTTTTCTGTAAAATTTAGGTAATGTAGTTCAGAGGAAATGCTTCACTCCTCATCTTTCGGGTGAAAGGCACTAGGTCTTGCTTTGTGATAGTATTTGAGTATGACTGTAGTGATGACTGCACCACCTGGGACTATCCATACGACAACTAGTCCACCCATCTTGGCTATATCTGCTACTTGTCCTGCTGCTTCTTTGTATTGACCGTTTTTGATGAGACTCGGTATGGCTATGGTCTCTTTGAGTTCGGTATTTAAACCTTTTCCTATGTGTTGGGAGAATTTCTTGAATTTGATGATCTTTTTCTTCATATGCCCACCTAGCTACAATCTATCTGTGCTATCTCTTCGCTACCATCATCTATCCTCATAGCAGTCATAGATCCACCCCATACACACCCTGTATCGAGACAACATACACTGCTATCATTGTAGTAACCTAGAGTAGACCAATGACCAAATATCACTTTGAGTTCTAGTTTTTTACGATTTGGTGAATCAAACCATGGTATAAGCCCCTGCTTCTCTTTGAGCAGATAGTTAGGGGCTCCTTTTTGTTTGAAGTCCAATCTACCGCTCTCATAGCAAAATCTCATACGGATAAATGAGGATAGTATATACTTCTCTAGCTCTGAATCCTTGGCATCCATATCGTAGTGGTCTACATTTTTGCCAAACATTTTGATGAGCCACTCTTTGTAGTTGCTACTCTGTAGTTTGCTCTCTATCTTGCTAGCCAAATGTACCGCTGTACCTAGATCAAACTCTGGAGAGATACCAGCATGTGACATGGCATAGCCTAGATCAAAATCAAGATGTAGAAACTTTTGCGAACGAAGCCAAGCTATCAACTTATCGGCATCATCAGCTTGCAGTATAGGCTCTATAGATGAGTTACTCTTTTTGATACCTAAGTATGCAGCTATGAGAGCCAAATCGTGGTTGCCTAGTACTACTACTATGCTATCTCGTATCTCATATAGATATCGTAGGGTAGATAGTGAATCCTCCCCTCTGTTGACCAAATCGCCAGCTATCCATAGCTTGTCTCTGTTGGGTTTGAAATTTATCTCTTGGAGTAGTCTCATAAATGAGTCATGGCACCCTTGTATATCTCCTATAGCCCAGACCATTATACTACACCTTTATATGGTATATCCAGTTTATGCGAATATGCTATCACCTTATCTTCTAGCTTCATCTTGGCGTAAGCTGATGATGGAGATGGCAGATAAACTCTCTCTATCTCCATATGAGAAAAATTGGCTTCATACAACATCTGAGCTTTACGACCCGTAAAAGCGATCTTCTCTATAGATGGATACCTCTCTAGTAGGGATGGTATATCGTTGACCTCTTCGTCATAGAGGCTACTATCTAGTGAACTCTCTCTACTGCAAGATGAGATCATATCCCAAAGAGCCAACTTGCTCTCTTTGAGTAGCCATATACGCTGATCTTGCGTGAGTGCGGGATAACCAGTCAGCTCTGACATTATCTTCCAAAATTGATTGCGTGGGTGTGCATAGTAGAAGTTATTATTGAATGACTCTATACTAGGAAATGAACCCAATATCAAAGTCTGGGCATCATCAAATATTATAGGTTCAAATGGGTGTGAAAGTGTTTGGCTCATACACTACCTCTACTTGCATGCTTTTTGCATATTTCGGACTATCAAGACTAGTAGTGCTAGTGAAAATATCTTGAAGTTGATCTCTGAACCTTTGTGTGTATTGATGAAAGCATCACTCTGTGTCATGGTCTCTCCAGCTAGTTGCATATCCAGTATATCAGGCATGTAGTAGTGACCAAAGAGAAGTCCAGTAGCTATGACAAAAAATGTAGCCACCTGTGTAGTAGTATCTCTCTCAAACTTTTTGTATTTATACCCCTCATATAGAAATATAGCTATAAGTGTCAAGTCTACTAGATACGAAAGTTTTGCGAAGTTTTGTGTCATGATGAGTCCCTCTTGGTAGTGACTCAATACTGTAGCACCTAACCATATCTCTGTATGGAATGTGACAGGAGCTACCACTATACCAGCAAATAGCCCTGCACCTAGTGTAGCACTTAATAGTATCAGATATGCCATGGTTATCAATCTAAAGTTTTTTTTCATTTTGTCTCTCTCGTATTATATTTTTCCAATCATACCCAAAGTAGTTAAAACTATTGAGACAGAGCTGATTGTCTTGATCCCTATCGTTTCTACCTATCCAAATAGTGGAACTCAAAAACTACTGTTGGCTCACTGCCTCTGCACGGACTGCTGGATTGGTGCTTTTGCTTTTGGTGTCTACCCAGATATTAGGTACTGCACCACCAGGTGTCAAGAATATTTGTGCATTTTTATTGACTTTGAGGGCTTCATTGAATTTGCCTTGAGTTTTGATCTGTTCTAGTGTGAGCAGCTCAGGAGTCAATGATGCAGATAAAAGCTTGTTGGCTTTTGCCTGCTCTTCTGCCTCTATACGAATCTTGTCAGCTTCACCCTGTGCTTCGATACGATTTTTCTCTGCCTCACCCTTGGCTATCTCTGCTGCCTTTTGGGCTTGTTGTTTGGCTTTTTCTTTCTGTTGCTCTGCTATAGTTACATCTTGTTTTGCTATCTGGACTCTCTCTATCTGATCTTTTATTTTTGTAGGTAGATTGATAGTTCTTAACTCTACTGATGTCAAGATGACTGGCTTGTTTGGCAAACTATCTACGCTATCTTTGACTTTGACCTCTATAGCTGCTGCTATTTCGTTTCGCATCTCGGGAAGTTGTTCTGCTGTGTATTGACCTACTACATCTCTGACCACTTCTCTCACTTTGGAGTTGATGATCTTCTCTTCCCAGCTAGAACCCCACTTCTCTATAGTCGCAGGGGCAGTTTCTGCTTTGAGTCTATACTGCACGGCTATATCTATGTTGACTGTAAGTCCTCTCTTGTCTAGTACAGAGATAGCAGGGTTGCGTCTGAGACCACCCTCAAAACCTCTATATGAGTCACCTATAGTGCCTGTACTCACATTACTATATGTTATGAGTCTTATTCGTGTATTGACAGGTATTATTTTTTGTAATATAGGTATGTAGAAGTGTAGACCTGCATTGAGTGGTTGCTGGTCAAACTTACCTGTCTTTACTAGGATACCTACTTCACCTGAGTTGATGATAGCAAATGGCTTGAGTGCTACAAACATAGTACCCACGACCACAGCTCCTACTACCCAACTCATAGCTTTACCCATTCCATTACCATTGTTGTCGAGAGGGTTATTCATATTAAACCCTCCTCCTCTGTTTCCGCCGTTACCATTTCCGCCGTTGTTGCTTGGTTTCTTCTTTTTGAAGTAGTCGTTCATATCTGCTGGCATTTAGTTATTTCCTTAAAATTGTATATTATATATATGTGAGATAGTGCTTATACTTCTCATTACGACCAAAGAC
>WFMX01000116.1 GCA_015488875.1 Campylobacterota bacterium
CTCCATATCAATAGTAGTACCTTGCTATAATGAAGAGGATAATGTCAAACCTTTTTTAGATAGAATAACCCCTATACTAGAAGATATTAATCTAAGCTATGAGATTATATTTATAAATGATGGCAGTAGCGATAATACGCTAAATATACTCAAAGAACAAAAACAAAACAAAGAGTATATACGCATACTCAATCTATCGAGAAATTTTGGGAAAGAGGCAGCACTCACGGCGGGATTGGAACACTCTATTGGTGAAGTGGCAATACCTATAGATGCTGATCTCCAGCACCCTCCCGAACTCATAATAAAATTTATCGAGAAATGGAGAGAAGGATATGATGTTGTCGCAGCCAAACGAACTACTCGGACGGGTGAGAGTGGGATAAAAAAATTGAGTGCAAAACTCTTTTATAATTTAAATAATAGGATATCAGATATAGAGATACCTAGAGATATTGGTGATTTTAGGTTGATGAGTCGCAAAGTCATAGAGGCACTCAAAGATTTACCTGAAAATCAGAGATTTATGAAAGGGATATTTGCATGGCTCGGTTTCAAAACAACTATCGTCAAATACGAACAAGAGGAGCGACAAGAGGGTGAAAGTAGCTTCAACGCTTGGAAATTGTGGAATTTTGCAATAGATGGCATTACAAGCTTCAGTACTGCACCTTTGAGAGTATGGTTTTACATAGGACTCGTTATATCATTTATATCATTTTTATTGGCCGTATCACTCTTGATTCAAGTTATGATGGATGGGATAGTTTTGCCAGGATATGTATCAACTATTACGATGGTACTCTTTTTGGGAGGTATACAATTGATTGGCATAGGCATATTGGGAGAGTACATTGGTCGCATATATATGGAATCCAAACGACGACCTACCTATATCATAGAGGATGAGTACTAAAGATGAGAGCTATGGTTATAGAGCGTTCAAAACAACTCTTTTCATTAAAGATCATAAAATATGGCATAATAGGTGTCATATCTACACTCATTCATATGTCCACTGCATTAGGATACATCAGATATATAAGTGATTCACTCCTACAGTCAAATATAGCAGGATTTTTGCTTGCATATATCTTCTCATATACTATGCAATCATACTTTGTATTTAGACATGATATAGTGTGGCAAAAAGCACTTAAATACTTTGTAGTTCAGTTTGGATCGCTACTCACCTCTATTGCTATCTCCAATCTGTTTTATTACAACAACTATATCAAGACTATTTTAGTGATCATCATAATGCCACTTATCACATACACAATACATAAATTTTGGACTTTTAAAGATGAAGAGACAAAAGGATAAACATGGAAAAACCTCGTCCGCAAGCAATTAAAATCAAAAAAATAAACTAAACAGGAGCTATACTTGAAAAAAAGATCTATCTATACACTAATCATATGTCACTCTATATTGTCTGCAACACCTCAGAGTGTTGCAATAGATAAAATAACCACATATCTAGCAAAACCATCACAAAAATCACCAACTCTTGATGAGTACAAAAGTCTAGGAGTAGAGAATGTTACAGCTAGAAATATAGCTGAAGTAGATAGAAATATAGCATATATCAATAGCAAGCCAACAGATACGAAAAGATATCCATACAGATATCAAACTAGTAGAGATTATACCTACGATTTTGATAATACAAAAGCAAAAGTATATCCATTGAAAATATTAAATGGTAGAGTAGATATATCCAATCTAAACATCAATAACAACTCGACACTTTTTCTCAAACTCAAAGTAGAAGCAGATGCGTTAGGTTACTATTTTGAACCTACTATCAAAACTTCATCAAATGGTAAATCTACAACGCATACTCTTGAAGCAAATGCAAAGGGTATAAGGTATCTCAATATAAGTTCACTATCCCCAAAAGATACAATAGAGCTTGAGAGTAAATTTTTGACTATAGATAACCAAGATACTCAAATCATAATGTTTGAAAATGAAAATCTTAGTGACAAAAAAATAATGGTCATAGCACCACACCCTGATGATGCAGAGATAGCAGCCTTTGGACTCTACAGTAGCCACCCCAAAAATAGCTATATAGTGACGATCACAGCTGGTGAAGCTGGCTCAGATAGGCTCTATAAGTATATATTTACACCAAAATCTAGGCAGTATTTGGAAAAAGGATACAGAAGAGTATTAGATAGTATCACTGTACCAAATCTCGCTGATGTACCATTCGAACACTGTATAAATCTCGGTTTTTTTGATGGGACACTTGATAGGTTGTATCGCAATAAAGATGCTATCGTAGAGGGCCGCTATACACATATAACAAATATCAATACATTTAGAAGAAAAAATA
>WFMX01000117.1 GCA_015488875.1 Campylobacterota bacterium
CGGCTGTAGCATAACGGTGTTGCAGTGTAGCCGAGGTCAGGTTATTCATGATGCATTCCGCTACGCTCCACGCATCACAAATCACCAGACCCCTATCGTTTCTATATATCCAAAAAGTGGAAATAGATGGGGCGAATCTATGGTGCTTTTCGACAGGCTACACTAGACCCCTAGCACGCTATTTGGACACGATGGCTTTAGCCTCGTCTCTTGTGTAAAAATATATCAATGCTTATTAATTGATAAACTTTATGGTTATATGATATACTGTGTCATTTGAAAGCACAAACAATGGAGTATGTATGACAAACCAAACAGAAAATGACTCAAAGATACTGCTAGCTCTCAACAAACCCAAGGGTTACATAGTGACACGATCCGATGAACTTGGGCGAAAAACGGTCTATGATCTCTTGCCTGATTGGGCTTTTGAGGATGAGTGGATGCCGATAGGGAGATTGGATCTCAAATCCAGAGGTCTTCTACTTTTTACCACTGATGGCAAAGTCGGCAATATACTCACAAAACCAGGGAACTGCACCAAAGTATATGAGATTTGGGTCAGAGGGCATGTGACAGATGATCATATCGGACAAGCTCTCAAAGGCGTAGACAGCAAATATGGTCTACTCAAAGCCAAGTCAGTCGAAAAGATAGGCTTCGGTGGTGCAAAAACAAAACTCAAAATAGAGATAGATGAGGGGAAAAATCGACATATTCGTAGACTCTTTGGATCTCTAAAAGATCCAAATTTTGGTACACCGCTGAAAGTCTTGAAGCTAGACCGCATAAGTATCGGAAATTTCAAGCTAGATATAGAGCTAGGTGAGTGGCGTTGGTTATCACGGGAGGAGGAGAGCTTACTTATCCGAGATCTTGGATAGTCATATATTTATCTATCTCTCATCAGCAGTATTACCACTATGATAGGTGGGATAGAGAGGGAAAATAGATAAGCGGTGATGTCTAGGTATTGGTGTCTATTGAGATAGAAAAAGCCCAATATCAGTACCCCATATGCACTCAGTCTATAGATAGAGAGGAAGGCTTTGGAGTCACGGACTACCTGAATAGGTGATCTTCTCTTTGCTTTTTGTTTGGCTCTCTCATCATTGACTATCTCCACAAATTCATCTTGACTTATCTCATCTTGACTTACTATCTTTTTGCTTCCGACTTCCTGACTTGCAACTTCCTGACTCACTTCATCATCATATAACCCATGCGGATCATCTATCTCGTCCAACGGATCTCTTTGTGACTCGTCTAGCACAGTCTGATTTGCCACCCTCTTCTCTATCATATTGCGATAGCTTTTCATGGAGGCAAATATGATAAGCGAAGAGCTTAAGAAACCTATCTGAGAGGTGTACAGCCAGTGACGATTGCCCGATATTATACAAAATATGATGATACCTATATCTATCGCCAAGAGAGTATTTATGATCTTTACATTAATCTTCGTCATCATCATCCTCTATATACCTCTTTTGGTGTGCATACCTAGGATCGTTGGCTAGCTCATCTAGTGAAGCCTTCTGTCGCTTGTAGGCTTTGTAGACATTGAGTATAGCTGCACTCACTCCCCAAAAGACCCCAAGCCAAAAAAGCCAAGCATATCCAAAAAAGTTTTTCATCAATAGTCCAAGTCCTACACCTAGCAATACAGCCACCACCATAGAGATACCTAGACTCAATCCATCTGCTGCCTCGACTACCTTTTTGAGTTTTGGGTCATTGTCATTCATCTATATCTCTCTCATCACTCTCTGTGTTATAGATATCACCTCATCTATCATCTCATCACTCATCGCAGTAGAGATAAAGCCTGTCTCATACGCTGAACAAGCCAGGTAGACTCCACTATCTAGCATACCTCTATGAAATGATGCAAATCTATCGCTATCATTCTGCAAAGCATCCTCAAAATTACCCACCTCTTTGTCACTAAAGAAGAAGCCAAACATACTACCTCTGACTGTAGTGGTGAGTGCTATCCCTGCCTCGTTAGCAGCACTCTCAAACCCACTCATCAATCTAGTAGCTTTCGCCTCTAACTCGTCATATATAGATGGGGTATCTATGAGCTTCTGTAGGGATGCCATGCCTGCTGCCATGGCTACTGGGTTGCCACTGAGAGTTCCCGCTTGATATACTGGACCCTCAGGTGAGAGGTGAGACATGATCTCTGCTCTAGCACCGAAAGCACCTACAGGCATACCACCGCCTATCACTTTGCCCAATGTGACCATATCTGGCTTAGTGTCAACTATACCTTGTGAGCCTCTGAGTGATGCTCTAAATCCACTCATCACTTCATCAAAGATAAGCAAAGTACCATGCTCATCACATATCTCCCTAAGCTCTCTCAAAAATTTTTCATCAGCAGGCACTAGCCCCATGTTGCCAGCTATTGGCTCTATGATGATACATGCTATGCCATCTACACTATCTTCAAAACATTTGCGAACGCTCTCGATGTTGTTGTATTGTGCTAGAAGTGTATGCTTGGTGAGGTCAGCTGGTACACCTGGACTACTTGGGTTGCCGAAAGTGACAGCACCACTACCAGCCTGCACAAGCAGTGAGTCACTATGCCCATGGTAGCACCCAGTGAACTTGACTATATCATCTCTACCTGTATATCCTCTAGCGAGACGCAAGGCACTCATCACCGCTTCCGTACCAGAGCTGACAAATCGCAACTTGTCTATACCATCAAAGAGCGAGACTATAGAACTAGCCAAATCTGTCTCTAGTGTAGTAGGAGCCCCAAAGCTGAGACCTCTCTGCACCGCATCTATGACTGCTGATTCGATATCGCTATCTCTATGCCCAAATATGAGTGGACCCCAGCTCTGCACAAAGTCTATGTATCTGTTGCCATCTATATCAAATAGATATGCCCCCTCACCTCTCTCTATAAACGGCGGAGTACCACCTACACTAGAGAATGCCCTCACTGGCGAATCAACACCACCAGGGATCACCCTATATGCCTCTTCAAATGCTTTGATACTATTGTCATAACTCATTATGGATATCCTTTTTGTATAATAACCTCTTGTGCAGTTCACAAAAATATATATTTAGAGTTCTTCAAAACTCGGAAGTGATACTTCAACTTCACCTTTTGACGAGACTCAAGTCATCCTCCAATAAATTTCGCAAGATATCTACCATATGCAACAACAAACAGAAGAGGTTCGATTGCGAAAGTATACACTTTTATTTATAATAGTTGAGATAATTGCTATCAGAATGGGACATTTTGGAGTCTCTTGGAGGATCGAGGAGTTCGCAGCCATATCTCCCAATTGGTAGTTTTGCCTTTATGCAGCTCTGTACTAATAGATGTTTATTCATCAGAAATATACCTAGCAATCTCTAAGACTAAAAATGCTATTATCTGACCTATTTCATGTGCGGTTATTAAATTTTAAACTCATTACTGAGGAACTACATAAGAACACGACTACCAATATGACACAAAATATACGAGGAGAAATAGTGAAATATAGAGTAAATTTAGCAATATTATTTTTGATATTAGGAAAATCATCTTTTGGAGGTGGAGATGTAGCACCCATAGCAGAAGCAATAGTAGAGCCGATAGAAGAACCGACAGTCATGACATCTGCAAATGATAGCGATGGTGTTTATCTCGGTCTTGGGGTATCATCAATGTCCTTAAGAAATGATCTAAGTGATGAAGAGTTTTCTGCTACAGGTATCATGCTACAAGCTGGGTATCAATATAATCAATATATAGCTATAGAGGGCAGATATACCAAAAGCATTCGAGATCTAAGCTATGATCACGGCAATACAAACAACCCTGATTATAGTGACTATCCTGGCGATTTTAGTAATCTTGCTATATATCTAAAACCGATGTATTCATTTGACAATTTTTCACTCTATGCACTACTAGGTTATGGAGAAGTAACACTTACTGATCTTCCTCACCCAAGTCATCCTGGAAGTGCAGATCGAGCTGAACGAGGGTTTCAATGGGGTCTAGGTACGGCATATACATTTATGGACAATATATCTGTTTTTGCTGATTATGCAAGAGTGTATGATAGTACAGGATTTGACTATAGGGCTCAAAATGCTGATATCACTTCTGACCTATGGACACTTGGTGTCTCATATAGATTTTAATCAAGGAACAAAATTATGAAAAACAGAATGATCAAGCAGATAGTATTGTCTTTTGCACTATTTTTTATGCTGATAGGCTGTGGTGGTGACGGCAAAAATGGTGCTGCTTCGGACTCCAATCTCTTGAGTGAAGATTATATCTTCATCGAGCCTATTCCAGAGCCAACTCCCCCTACTCCAGCACCACCTAGCCCTACACCACCAACACCAACGCCACCTGAGCCAACACCTCCTGACCTAGACAATACCATACCTGTGGCAAATGCAGGTCAAAATAGAGATGGTGTAAATGTTGGTGATACTATTATCCTAGATGGAAGTAGTAGCTATGATGCCGATGATGATTCATTGACCTACAAGTGGAGTATAGTAGAAAAACCAGTTGGAAGCCTCACCACCCTCTCAGATACTAGTAGCATAAATCCATCTTTTATCACAGATGCAACAGGACATTATATAGTAGAACTTACTGTCAATGATGGCAAAGCAAATAGCCCTGCTGATTCTATTATTGTCGCAGTAAATGTCCCTCTCCCCCAAAATACTCCACCAACAGCGGTTGCAAAAGGCTCCCAGACAGTCGTAGTAAAATGGGGTGAAAAGCATGAAGCTATATTGGATAGTAGTGAAAGTTTCGATGATGGACTTATCAATCCTCTAACTTATAGTTGGCAATCTGGACCATACATAGTCAATGCTCCGACTGTTCGTGCTACACCAAGTTGCACGGATGATTGGAAGCGGTGTTACAATGCTGACAAAAGACCAATTTGTTCTTTTGTTATCACACTAACTGTATTTGATGGCGAGTTTTATGATACTGACACTACAAACCTAACCGTAGATTACTCTGAGTGTGATATCGTAGTGCCAGATAGTATTCACCTCGATCCAGCATATACACAAATCATACCTATAACAAAACATAAAACATATAAACTTTGGGGATACTACAAAGATGGTGTGACCAAGGATATCACAAAAGATGCCATATTTAGTACTTCGGATACAAGTATCGCTACGATCGATTCAAATGGCAAGGTGACAGGTGTCTCAAAAGGTGATGTCCTCATCATAGCAGACTATGCAGGTCAAAGAGATACTGCACCTTTAACGGTTACAGATTAAAAAAGGAAGAAAATGAAAAAAAATCGTATCGGAAAGATATTTACAGTTGGACTACTTGCTATGTTGAGTAGTTCAAGCCTTGTATCAGCCCAAGCAGACAAACCACAACAGACACTCTACTATGGTGGAGATATCATCACTATGGAGGGTGATAAGCCCAATTATGTGGAAGCAGTCATGCAAAGAGATGGAAAAATCATCTATGTCGGTAAAAAGGCAGACGCAGTCAATAACTTCGCGGGCAAAACTATAGAAGTTGACCTCAAAGGCAAGACAATGATGCCAGGGTTTATCGAGCCACATTTGCACCCACTTATAGCCGCTATTTTACTCTCTGGAGATATAGTAGCACCGCATGATTGGGATGTACCAGATGGTATCAAGAAGGGAGTTGAAGGGCATGATGCCTATATCGCACGGCTTAAAGAGTCTATTGCAAAGTATGGTAAAAAAGATGATGTACTCTTCATATGGGGTTATCATCCACTATGGCATGGAGAATTAAACCGTGATATACTCAATAAAATATCTCCAGATATTCCTGTCGCTGTACTGCACCGCTCTTTTCATGAAGTGTTCCTAAATGATGCCGCCATTAAACTTTTCAAGATCAAAGAAGAAGATTATAAAGACAACCCACAAGTGGAGTGGAGCAAGGGTCACTTCTTTGAGGGTGGATGGCAAGCTCTAGGTCCCAAAATAGCACCATTTATGCTAAATCCTGTGAAGTATAAAAAGGGCTTGGCGGATATGACGAAGCTTATGGAAAAAAATGGTATTACGACCATAGACGAACCAGGTTTTCCAAATGTTGACTTTGACATGGAATATGACTTATTGAAGTCTGAAATGGACAAAAAACCAGCGTATGAAATCTATAATATTTTAAATGCTGGAGCATTGACCGCTGTCAAGGGTAGCATAGAAAAAGCAACGGAGTTTATGGAAAAGACTCCAGCTAAATACAATACCGACAACATCAAAATACTACCAAA
>WFMX01000118.1 GCA_015488875.1 Campylobacterota bacterium
CTGTATCTATGATATTTTCTTTGCCCCCTAGTGCTTTGACAAATCTATCTACCTCTCTATCGTCTCTGCTCACTAGAGACTCTTTAGACTCTTTTTTCTCTGTGGGTTTTGATATATTTTTACTCTCTTCCACTATCTTTTTGATATTGAACTCATCTATCTCTTTTGGCTTGTTTACAGTATCTGAAGAACTGTTTTCTTCCGCCTCTACTTCTTTAAATAGCTCTATCTTCATCACCCTTATGAGTGTGTAGCCTATAACAAAATATAGGAGTCCGATCACTAAGCCCAAGGGTAATAACATCAGTGGTTCTGTAGCCAACTTGTAGTTGATGAGATAATCTATAGCACCAGCGGAGAAACCAAAACCATGGTGTATCCCCATCATCTGTGCCAATGCTAGAGATAGCCCTGTAAGTAGAGCATGCACCACAAAGAGTAGGGGTGAGAGGAAGAGAAATAGAAACTCAAAAGGCTCCGTGATGCCTGTGAGAAATGATGTCAATGCCACACTGACAAGTATTGCACCCACCTCTCTCCTTTTGGGCTTGGGAGTATTGAGATACATAGCCAAACCTAGAGCAGGTAATCCAAACATCATGACAGGATAAAAACCAGCCATATAGATACCTGCACTCTTATCTCCTGCAAAAAACCTATGCAGATCACCATGGGCTACTAGCTCTTTGCCAGCTTGTATATATTCGTAGTCGCCTAGCTGAAACCAAAAAACGGAGTTGAGTATATGGTGTAGTCCTAGCGGTATAAGTAGGCGATTGAGTGTACCATATATGAATGTGCCTACTTCGTTCAGAGAGATGATGGCATGAGAGAAGCCATCTATGCCATCTTGAGCATAGTGCCAAAAGTATCCAGCAACTACACCCACAAAGATAGCTGATATAGCGGTGATGATAGGAACAAATCTCTTGCCACCAAAAAATCCTAAAAATTCTGGCAATCTAATATCGTGATATCTATTGTACAGAGTACCCGCTATTACTCCTATGATAATGCCTACAAATACCCCCATTTTCACATCAGGATCTATGGATAGGTAGACCGCTTTTGCTATGAGTACACCCACAGCACCAGATAGTGCAGCTGCTCCATCACTGTTTTTGGCTAGTCCATATGCTATGCCTATTCCAAAGAGTAGATCAAGATTGGTAAATATAGCATCCCCTGCTGCTTTCATCACTACAGCACTTTGACCATCAAATATATCACCAAAGCCAAACCGCAACAGCAGAGCTGCCACAGGCAATACAGCTATCGGTGTCATAAGGGCTTTACCTATCTTTTGTAAAAAATTGAGCATATATAGATTCTCCTTGATAAATACGAGCTTATAACTTCTAGTAATTTCCTGAACTAGACGCGGAGACTACATTGTCATTGTATTTGATATCTATTTTTGCATACATGCCTGGGAAGATCTTGTGTCCCTCTTTTTTGAACTTGACGCGGATTGTAAAAGTGTGAGTCATAGGGTTGGCACTAGGTACTACTGACTTGATGCGTCCGCGAGTTCTATACTTGATAGATGGTATGCGTATTCGCACAAAATCGCCTGCATTTACCTTCTGTAGATCTGACTCGGATATCTGAGCTTCTATCTCTAAATGATCCAAATCCACCAAAACCATAGCTAGCATACCTGGCACTATCAGGTCTCCAGCTCTGATCTGCTTCTGGACTATGATGCCATCATTTGGTGCTTTGATCTCAAGATAGTTGGCTATGGTAGCCATCTGCTTGACTTTGGTAGAGGCATTCTCTAACAGTGATCTAGATGCTGCAAGACCTGCCTGAATGTTCTCTGCTGATATATCTAAGTTGTTCCAATCCATAGTATTGTCTTTTCCTCGTACACGCAGCAGAGCCTTTTCTCTACGGATACTCTCCATTCTTGTACGGTACATATCTACCATGATCTCTGCTTGCTCTAGTGCCAGATCAGCCTGAGACTTCAATATATCAAACTCTGCCGACTCCATCTCAAATAGTGTATCTTCGCGATGTACTTTATCTCCTAAGTTGAAGTATATATGTTTTACATATCCCATGTATCTAGCACCTATCATCTTCTGATTGTCAGATACTACTGTACCAGTGATAGATAGATCACCTGCAACTAGATAGAGGGTGGTGACGAAAAGAATAGAAATGATTTTGAACATGTTGGACCCTAGTAATAAAAATATTTAATGAAGTATAACAGATATATATAAAATAACTTATGAATATTTGGAGATAAAAAAGAATTGTAAAGTATTGTAGTGATTTGTGATAATTTATGCGGCATATCACACTCCATACACCGCTGATTATTATTAAATATTTATATCTCTCTAGGATCTACTATCTTGCCTGCTATGGCTGAAGCTGCTGCGACTGCTGAATTGGCCAAATATATCTCTGATGTCCTAGCACCCATTCTACCGACAAAGTTTCGGTTGGTAGTAGCTACGCACCTCTCGCCATCACCCAATATGCCCATATATCCACCTAGACATGCACCACAAGTGGGGTTGGATACAACAGCACCTGCGTTGATGAGTATCTCTATAAGACCCTCTTTTTGAGCTTGGAGTAGTATCTTTTGCGTACCTGGAGTGACTATCATTCTAGTGCGTCTTGATACTCTCTTTCCCTTCATAATCTCTGCTGCTACTCTCAAATCCTCTATACGCCCATTGGTGCAAGAGCCTATCATCACTTGATCTATAGATATATCATCAGATACTGCTTGCTCTACACTCTTGCCATTTGATGGAAGGAATGGATATGCTATCACAGGCGATAGGGACGCTGTATCTATGGTGATAGTCTGACAATATCTAGCATCATCATCCGAGTAGTGTATCTCTGGCTCTGCCCTTAGACCACCATTGGCTTCGGCTCTCTCATCCAAATATGTGGTAGTGATATCATCTACTGCAAATATACCATTTTTTGCCCCTGCCTCTATGACCATATTGGATATGGAAAATCTATCTGCCATGTCGAGATGTTCTATCGCTTCACCTGTGAACTCAATAGCCTTATACAATGCACCATCTACACCTATGAGTCTGATAAGCTCTAGTATGATATCTTTGCCATATATATGCTCTGCGGGTTTACCTAGCAATTTGACCTTGATAGTCTCAGGTACTTTGAACCAATTACCACCTGTGATCATACCAAACGACAAGTCTGTACTACCCATACCAGTACTAAAAGCTCCCAAAGCTCCATGGGTACAAGTGTGTGAATCTGCACCAATGATGATATCACCAGGCACTACAAGACCCTTCTCTGGAAGAAGTGCATGCTCTATACCCATGTCCTTTTCATCAAAGAAATGTTTGAGGTTATGCTTGTATGCAAAGTCACGACTTATCTTCGCTTGGTTTGCTGATGCTATATCCTTGGCAGGTATATAGTGATCCATAACTATACAGAAGTTATCAGGTCTAGCCAACTTCTCTGCTCCACTCTCTTCAAATGCTTTGATAGATATAGGCGTAGTGATATCGTTGCCTATGATCATATCTATATCCACTCGCACTATCTCAC
>WFMX01000119.1 GCA_015488875.1 Campylobacterota bacterium
AACTCTCGGCTATATGTAGGTTTGAAAAATAGTGTCATATATGGAGTAAACTTCTCATCTCCTATGGCATCTATGATGCGTCTCTTGTAGGCTATCACCTCATCTTTGGTAGAGAGAGGTGGCACTAAGTTTGGCATGATGATTGCACCACTAAATGTAGATGCACTGTGCAAGGCTATATTTTGCAACATCTCGCCATCTCTTAGATGGAGGTGCATATCTAGTGGAGAGTTTAGACTAATGGGCATTGTAATCCTTTATAAGGTAGTATCTATTTGCTTTTTTGCTAGCTAGCTTTGGCACTAGCCAATATTTGATCTCTATTTTGCCACAAATTATGTTAAGATAGGATATAAGACTAAGTTTTGCTGGGGCTTTATACTCAATGATGGGGTAATCTATCCCACCATCAAAGAGTTGATTGCAACTCAATATCCGTAAGGTCGAGTGATAGAGTGCCTTATGGGGCTGTTCCATCTCAAACGACCACTTAGCATACTCAGAGCATGTAGGATAATACCTACACCCTGCTGGCAACATCTTTGATATATATTGATATCCCTCTATGGGTGCTATCATAAACTTTTTTATATTCAACAAAATCTCCCTGTATAAAACGCAAAGTTTAGCACAATAACCATAAGAGATTAAATATAATCTAGTAAAATTGCAAAAAGGATATTGATGAGACACTATTATAGTTATGATGAATTTTTACAAGATTGCCACACACTTACCCAAAAGATAGATTGGGAGTTTGATGCCATAGTGGGGATAGCTAGAGGAGGATTGACCATATCTCATCTCTTTGGGGAGTACTACGACATCAGAGAAGTCTACTCCATCAATACTATAGGCTATGAAGATACGACCAAGCTTGATTGTACCGAGGTATTCAATATGCCTACCATTAGGTGTGCTAAAAATGTGCTATTGGTTGATGATATAGTAGATAGTGGTGAGACGCTTGAATTGGTATTGAGCAAACTCTCTTCTCGCTACCCTGATACTACATTCAAGACAGCATCCTTGTTGTACAAAGATACAGCATCCATCAAGCCTGACTGGTATGTCAAACATGCAGATGTCTGGATAGACTTCTTCTGGAGTGACGATCTGAAAAATCTAGCTAAAGCCCAAACCGCTACAACTCACCCTTGAGCATCTCCAATCTCTCTATGCGGTCTGCGGTGCTAGGATGTGTGCTAAATAGAGTCTTTAAGCTATCTTGGACACTTGAAAATGGATTGATTATAAACATATGTGCCGTTTGTGGATCTGCGTCATGTATTACACCTCGTCTAGCATAGTTTTCTAGCTTGGACAATCCACTCTGAAGCCATTCAGGGTGTCCTGTCAAGCGTGCAGCTCCCTCATCTGCCATATACTCACGACTTCTACTTACTGTCATCTGCACTATAGATGCTGCCATAGGCATGATGATCATCATAGCTATCATTACTATAGGGTTGGGTCTATCTCTATCATCTCCTCCACCAAAAAACATCCCAAAGTTTGCTAGCATTGCTATAGCACCTGCCAAAGATGCGGCTATAGTACCTATGAGCATATCATAATGCTTTATGTGACTTAGCTCATGAGCTATCACACCCTCTATCTCCTCATCATCAAGCAGATCTAATAGACCCTCTGTGACTGCCACAGCTGCATTCTCATAATCCCTACCTGTAGCAAATGCGTTTGGTATAGGATCGGGTATGATGTAGACCTGTGGCATAGGTAGATTTGCCCTTAGGGTCAACCTCTCCACTATCCCATAGACTCCTGATGCAGACCTCCTATCTACTGGTATAGCGTTGTAGTGTTTGAGTACCTGTTCACTACTATAGTAATAAGCATAAAAGTTCATACCTCCAGCCACCAAAAATGCTATGACCATACCTGTCTGACCCGCTATCATACCACCAAACCATATAAAAATTAGTGTAAGACCTATCATAAGTGCATATGTTTTGAACTGTTCCATTGCGTTATCCTTGATATTGATTATTTATAGATATGATGGTAGCCATATATTGTAAATTGAAAGTAAATGAGTGTACTGTTTGCGATGATCAAGAGTGGTTTGGAGTCAAAAAATACTTTATCTTAGATGGTTCTATTTGAGAATTTTCAATTTTTATCTTCTTATCGTTAAGCTTCGATGGTTGGTATATCTTTCTCATCTCCTCCATCGTATCATCTTTTTGGAGACCATGAGTACCATGCCTATGGCTATGCTATTTGCGACTATTTGTGATCCACCATAGCTGAGAAATGGTACTGCTATACCCTTGATAGGTGTCATACCACTGATACCGTAACTATTGACAATAAGTGCCAATCCTATCAGTAGCCCTATACCTATAGAAAATAGTGCATATCTAGGCTCTACGATCTCTGAGGCTATTTTGTTGAGTCTGAAGATGATAAAGACAAATGTCATTATCACAAGGAGTAAACCTAAAAAACCCAACTCCTCTGTGATCCCCGCCAAGACAAAGTCTGTATGTACTTCCGAGACATATCCTAGCTTGAACTGACCATTGCCCAATCCCTGACCTAGAAATCCTCCATTGTATATGGCGTTGAGAGAGTTGGATATCTGATATGGCTCTCTAGTCACTTCTATGTGTAGTTTTTGGGCTGCTTCAAATGGGAGAAACGAGAGTATGGTATCTTGCACTGTGGACCACCAGCTAAGTACTCTCTTGACTCTGTGGGGTGCAGCTATAATCAACCCTATGAAAGATGCCAAAGCAACCATCATCATCACTAGGAAAAATTTGAAACTCCGCCCCACAACCAAAAAGAGTATAGCCAAAGTACCAGCCAGTACGACCACTTGCCCTAGATCTTTTTGGAAGACAGCTATCAAGACTACGACTATGGCAAAGATAGATAAATATGGCAATAACATCTTGAACTCTACCCAAAGGCTCAAACTCTCATCAGATATCATCTTGCGAGAAAAGCTCCACGAGAGGAAAAACACAAAGCCCACCTTGAAAAACTCCACAGGAGCTATGGACGCAGGTCCTATGTGTACCCATCTCTTTGCACCGCCTACGGCTTTCACCATAGATACAGGCATGAACTGCATAGCAATCAAGAGAAAGAAAAATAGAAAAAATAGCGTAAAGCCTATCCTGTCGAACCATTTGTCTGGATCCATCTTGCTCAATATCATGATGAGGATGATACCTATAAATACAGAGATGGATTGTCGGATAAAAAAATTGAAAAGACCCATATGGTAGTGGAGTACAGTATATGTCGAGAGTGAGTAGCTCATCACAAGTGAAAGTGTCATCAATGCAACAACAGCTATCAGCAATCTATTATCTATCATATTATACTTCTTTTTTTAGTCTTTGGTTATTGAGAACCTCCTAAAAGCAAACTACCTATCTCACGAGTCTTCTTGTTTCTAGTTGAATGCTCCTCATGAGAGCATCCGATTAGAAACAAAACTTCTGCATCATATTGGTAGTTTTGATCTTGTGTGGTTCCTTGTTCTGACATTTTACCCAATAAATAGTCAATTTGAAGATAGAATTAACCCAAAATATGCACTACTATTGCTAAAATATCATTTACAAACGCAGCTGAAGTCATCATTGTTGATTGGTTTTGAGAGAGGTATGATTTTGATATGGGGTGATTATGAGTTTTTCAGAGTTGGAGGAGTTGAGACTACAGAGAAATAGCAAACTTGCTCTTCTCTTTTTTATTTTTGTTTTTCTCGTCATAGCTTTCTTATCTTCTACGCTCAATACCATACTCTCTGATCGTAAGATACCTGCAAAAACATCTGTCATACATGATAGGTCACTTCGTGGAGATATCATATCTAGCGACGACTATATACTCAGTACAAGTCACAAGCTATATCAAGCGACCGTATATGTCAAAAACATAGACCCCGACAAAGAAAATCTCTTCATAGATCTTTTCAATATATATAGTGGAATGAAAAAAAGTGAAATAAGAAAAAAGCTATATCAAGATAATGGAGATAGGAGAAGAGGCAGAGTAGTACTCTCCAAAACACTCAATGCCAAAAATGCAATACAGCTCAAATCACTAGCCTTCAAACTGCAAAAACTCAAAGTATTTCGTGCGACCAAAAACCGACATGGTATCAATGTATTGTATGGTCTCGATATAGTCGAGGTCGGCGAATCTAGAGAGTTTCCTCTCGGAGACTGCCTCACCCCCATCATAGGCTATACGAGCAAAATAGATGAGGATCACTATGTACGCCCAAAAGGCAAAAAGGGGTTAGAGAAGTATGGAGAGAAGTATCTGACATCAAAAAAAAATGGTATCTTTAAGGGTGATAGAGATGTGGTAGGAGCTATCATACGAAATGGTAGCAGTACTCGAACACTACGCATAGATGGGCTAGATCTGCACTTAAATATCATACTCAGTTTGCAAAAACGGATAGAGATGGTGCTAGATGAAATGAAGATAGAGACTGGAGCTTCAGAGATATTAGGTGCAGTGATGGAGAGCGATACGGGCAATGTATTGGCTATGGCAAGTTCAGAGAGATTCAACCCTCACCATATAAGACAGAGAGATGTATCGGCACTCAATCCAAAGTTTTCAGAATATCCATACGAGATAGGGTCGATCATGAAGCCCCTCACGCTCTCTATAGCACTAGATCATGATCGCGTCACACCAAATACATGGATCAACACATATAATGGTCATCTCAAGATCGGCAAGCGAACTCATATATCTGATGATGAGAAGTTCGCATCTCTGACAGCCACAGATATCATAGTACACTCATCCAATGTAGGTATATCGCAGATATCATGGATGCTTACAGGAGAGGAGTTTAGGACTGGATTACTCAAATTTGGATTGTCTCAAAAGTCAGGCATAGATCTATCTCGTGACCTACCAGGCAAGATCAAATCACTCAGACTACTCAAAAACAAACTGCATCGTGCCAACCAATCATATGGATATGGTATGCACGCTACATTTGCTCAGATGCTCAAAGCATACTCAGCATTCAACAACGGTGGCAAGGTCATGACTCCCAAGATCATAGACTATTTTCAAAATAAAAATGGGCAATGTTATCAACTCCCACCTCCACAGCCAGATTTTCAAGCTATCAAACCAAAAACAGCCAAACAGATACATGACATACTGCTACAGGTGGTCAAGAGAGGTACAGGTGTCGCTGCTCAATATCCTGGATTGGAGATAGGTGGCAAGACAGGTACAGCACACATAGCCACATCAGCAGGATATACTAGACACTATCATAGTAGCTTTTTTGGGTTTGCAAATGACAAGAGCGGTCACAGATACACTATCGGTGTACTGGTGATAAAAGCTAGCAAACCATACAAATACTTCGCCTCCAAATCAGCAGTCCCTACCTTCAGAGGTATCACCAACGCTCTCGTGGAGCTAGACTATCTCATACCAAAGCTAACACCCAAAGAGCAAGAGATAGAAGAGAAAAAGAGGCTAGAGGAAGAAAAGAGTGACAGTAGCCACAAGAGAAATACCAATAGTAGAAAAAAACAGCATAGCAGTTCGATATATAGACCAAGCAGAAGCAAGGTGAAAAGATATCGACCAAAAAAGAGAACAGTCAAGAGATACAAACCAAAAACCAAAGCAAAAATAATGGAGAAGCCAGAAGAGCTATTTAACGACTTAGATATGTTCTGATCGGCATCTGATTCTATATAAAATAAAATTTTTCAGGAGAGTGCTAGATATGACAACAGATACAACACAACAAAAAGAGGTATATCTATTTTTTCTATTTTTCATATTTCTATCTCTCGCTATTGTCTATAATACCCCATCAATTTTGACAGCCCATACAAAGCACTAAATATTCAAGACTTTTGGAGAAGATGGCATATTACACTAAGTCGTTTTCTAAGAGAGTATATCTATATTCCTCTTGGCGGTAGCAGAAAAGGAGAGCTTAATACCTATGCCAATATAATGGTTACTTTCATACTTGCTGGTTTATGGCACGGTGCTGGATGGACTTTTGTATTTTGGGGTTTTCTACATGGTGTGGCTCTGGTTATCCATAGAGCTTGGCGTAAGTTGGATTTCAAGTTATGGACTTGGTTGGCTTGGCTGATCACTTTCAACTTTGTTAATATTGCTTGGATATTTTTTAGAGCTGACGAGTGGAGTGTTATTGTCAAGGTTTTAGGGAGTATGTTTAGTTTAGACAATGTCGTATTGCCAAATAGCTTAAAAAGTAGATTGACATATCTTGCAGATCTAGATATCCATTACGGTAGCTTTGTAGCCAATATACAGGGAAATTACTACACACCTATTTGGTTGATATCGGCATTATTTTGTGTGACTCTGCTTAAAAATTCGACAGAGTTAACCAAAACCTTCAAGACCAATATAGCATACTTAATCATACTTTTATCCATTTTTCTATCAAGTGTAGGAGCATTAAATGAATTTTCTGAATTCTTGTATTTCAATTTTTAAACATAGAGTTAAGCCCAAAACTTTCGTGAAACTCTTTATACTATTTTGCATATCTATCCCATCTATCTCTTTTGTCCTAAATAGATTGGACTTTACACTTAATGAAAATGATTTGATTGAAAAGTATCAAATCTCAAAAATATATAATAAAGATTTTGATAGGGTAACTACTATAATAG
>WFMX01000120.1 GCA_015488875.1 Campylobacterota bacterium
CTCCACTTCCACCTATATATACCACTTCGCACCCCAGCTCTTTGGCTCTTGCCAAAAACATAGGAGCATTTGAGTTGTATAGTTGATGAGGTTCTATCTGCTCGTAGTGAGGTTTCAGCTCATCACCTGTCCCAAATACCGCTACTCTTACTTTGCGAACTACAGATATATGTGTGACACCTTGACTTGCAAAAAGTGCTATCATATATGCTGTCACATTCTCACCTGTCTTAGCATATATAGAACCACTCTTCATATCCTCGCCTGCTCTTCGTATGTGTTTGCCTGCCACTATCTCGTCAGGCAATCTCACGCCACCATCTATGTACCCTACATCCTCTATAGGGACTATAGCTTCACATCCATCAGGTATCGCTGCACCCGTCATGATGCGGATGGCTTCACCACTTTTCAGTTCATACTGCTCTTTGTCTCCAGCATATATGACTCTATGACTCTCTATCTCCTTGCAAGCATCAGCTTGTTTGACTGCATAGCCGTCCATAGCAGAGTTGTCAAAGCGAGGCAGGTTAGAGTTGGCACTATATTCAGCAGACAATATCCGCCCCACACTCTCCTCAATGGGTATGACCTCAGAGGGGAGAGGTGTCACAGTTGTGTAGATCAGATCAAGTGCATTAGTGATAGAGATAGCCATCTTTTTACCTTTTTGTTGTTTGGTTTGAAAGATTATATCAAAATTGAGTATAATTCACTTTTAAGGAGTAAACAATGGTTCAAGAATCTCTACTATATCACTCGATTATCATCAAAATCCTATTTGGTTTTTTGTTGATCAATCTATTTATACCTCTACTATTTGAAAAAAATAGTATATCAGCTATAAAGGCTGTGAGAATTAGCTCATTTATCTACTCTGCATTGATAACTATGGTTATATTTACAGGTATGATACTCTATATGCTTGGTGCAGTACCGTGGAATTTGGAGATGAGCTTGATGGTGCTGTCGTTCTTTTTGCTATCTGCTATCGAAATAGTGCGGATCAGAAAGCTCAAAGAACTATGGATTGTAGAGCAGAGTATGGTAGCTACATCATCGAAATATATCTTGTTGGAGTTGGTGATAGTAGGAGCTACTATCCTCATGATGGTAGTAGGTATCTAAGCTATGCAATATTTATATCATAGAGATGCCTCCTCTCCTTCACTACAGATCACTGGAGATGAACATCGCTACATCTTCAAGGTACGCAGGTCAAGAGTCGGAGATACTATAGCGTTGCGAAATCTAGCAGATCAGATACTATATAACCACAAGGTGATAGATATAGACAAAAAGAGTGCAACACTACAGCTCACTTCTCAAAGAGAGCTTATCATCAAAGCCAAAAGCTCACTACATATAGGCTGGTGCAAGATAGACCCCAAAAGCATAGAAAAGATGCTACCCACACTCAACGAGATGGGAGTAGAGAAGATCACTTTTGTAGATTGTCAACGCTCCCAACGAAACTTCCGTATAGATTTCAACAGACTTGAAAAGATACTACTCAACTCATCTCAACAGTGTGGCAGAAGCGTCATGATGAAGTTAGGTCAATCTACAAGCTTGGAGAAGTTTGCAGAGAAGTACCCCCAAAGCCACATGCTCAACTTCTCAGAAAATCTCATAAGCGACTATTCTCACATAGATACTATTATCATAGGTGCAGAGGGTGGCTTCACCGATGCAGAGATCGGTCTTTTTGATAGTAATCACATAGTCGCACTAGACACGCCTCTCATACTCAAAAGCGAAAGTGCCGCAGTCACTATAACTAGCCATATAATACTGTGAGAGGTGGTTTTGGTTTGCCTATGTATACTAGATATTGATATACAGGCAGAGTATTAAAAGTTATTTCTTAGAGATTTATTGATGTTAGGAACTGTACAAAAATAAAACTACCTATTTTCTCAACTTGACCCTTTGGGCATGTGTAATGGCTATGGCCATGGCATCTGTGATATCTAATGGCTTTATCTCTTTTTTTATACCAAGAATTCTCTTTACCATAAAAGCGACTTGCTCTTTGGCAGCTTTTCCGTTACCTGTGAGTGCTTTTTTTACCTGCAGGGGGGTATATTCATAGAAATAGCCTATATCTTGCAATATCTTTAATGATAATGCACCTCTAAACTGTGCCAATTTCAAAACTGATTTTGGATTGTAAGCAAAAAATATATCCTCTATCGCCACTTCATCAATCTTGTGATTACTCAATATAAGATCCATCCCCTCCATCAGCTCTACTATCTGCTCTTGCAATGTATCTCTCTTGATCTTGAGTAAACCAGCTTCTACAAGTGAATAACTTTTTTTATCATAAGAGAGTATGCAATAGCCTAAATTACGGCTTCCTGGGTCTATTCCTAGTATATTCATTCACACCTTTGTTCACATGGTGAATAACATTATTCACTATGAGTTAATAGCGGTATTTTAGCTTACTTTGGCTAAAATTGCCAAAAGTTATTCACATTGATAGATTTAAAGTAGGTATAGATGAATATAGGGCAAAAAGTGTTGCAAGAGCTAAGAAAAGAGATCACTATGACGGAGTATGATAGATATATCAAAAATCTCCAATATGATGAAAAATCATCAAGAAGTAATCTCATCTATTATGTCGCTAGCAATACACTCATAGCAAAATGGGTAAATACAAAATATAGCGATAAACTATCTCATCTATTTGAGGTACACACAGGTGTAAAACCAGATATAGAGATAACATTAAATAAAATAAAAAAAGAGTCAAAAACATATAGTACAAATACTGAACAAAAATCCAATAATAAAAGCACAAAATTAAACCCATCTTTTACCTTTGATAGCTTCATAGTAGGAGAGTCAAATCAATTTGCATATACTACATCCAAAAGTGCAGCTGAAAAGCCAGGTCAACAGTATAATCCTCTTTTTTTATATGGTGGAGTAGGATTAGGAAAGACACACCTACTACAAGCTATAGGTAATTACCATCTCAATATGGGAAAAACTGTCATATATACGACTCTTGAACAGTTTATGAACAGCTTCATATCTCATCTTAGAAGTCAAACTATGGATAGGTTCAGAGATAAATTTAGAGAGTGTGATCTTTTACTCATAGATGATGTACAGTTCCTCAGTGGAAAAGAGCAGACCCAAGAGGAGTTTTTCCATACATTCAATGAACTTCACAATGCCAAAAAACAGATAGTTCTAACCTCAGATAGACAACCAAACAAAATAGCAGGGCTAGTGGATAGGCTAAAAAGTCGATTTGAGTGGGGATTGATGGCAGATATCCAACCACCTGGTCTTGAGACAAAGATAGCAATCATAGAGAAAAAGTGTGAATTAGATGGTATACGACTAGATAAAGATATCATAGACTATATAGCTACAAATATGGGAGATAATATCCGTGAGATAGAGGGAACTCTCATAAAACTCAACGCTTTAGGATCAATGCTAAATCAACCTATCACAATGGAATTTACAAAAAATGCCATAAAAGATCAGCTGAAAGAGAAAAGAGAAAGTATATCTATAGATGATATAGTAAAGATCATATCAAAAGAGTTAAATATAAAGCCAAGTGATATCAAATCCAAAAAACGAACTAAAAATGTAGTAAATGCAAGGAGAATAGTCATATACTTAGCGAGAAACCTCACACCCAACTCCATGCCACAAATCGCACTCTATTTTGGTATGAAAGATCATACTGCCATAAGCCATACTATGAAAAAAATAAATGAAATAATAGAAAATGATGCCAATTTCAAAATCCAATTAGAAGAGTTGTCTAATAAGATAAATAGCAATTAAAAACTATATATAATAAAAAAAAGATATAATCTTATTAAGTGAACAGTTGTGAATATATGAAAAAGTAAAATGATAATTCAAATATCCTATTAAAAGGCATTTGAAGAGGTTTTTCACATATTCAACACAAACTACTACTATCTACTATTTATTTAGTAATATAAAAGGAAATAGATGAAAATTAAAGTATCAAAACAGATATTAGAATCTATATTGATAAATTTGCAACCTTTTTTAGAGAAAAAAGATGCAAGCCAAATTACATCACATATATTTTTTAAGACAGAAAATAATAGATGTTTTATAAAAGCTACTGATTCAGAAATAGGTTTAGAGATAGTCACTAATCAGATAATGATAGATCATGAAGGTTCATTTACTGCCAATGGTAAAAAGCTCTTAGATATCATCCGTATACTAAAAGATGATGAGATAACATTAGAGGTACTTGATAATACTCTAAATATAAGACAAAAGAGATCTAAATTTAAACTACCTACATTTGATTTCAATTCATTTCCAAAATTTCCTACTATAGAAGATAAACCAAAAGTAACTATAAATTCTCAAAATCTGATACAAAATCTAAAAAAGATATCATCATCCATAGATAATAATAATCCAAAATTTGAACTCAATGGAGCATTGATAAATATCAAAAGTGACTCTACAGATATTGTAGGTACAGATACGAGAAGATTATCCATAGTCTCATTAGAAAATAGTAATAGCAATGAACTCTCTATAATAATCCCTAAAAAAGCCATATTGGAGATACAAAAACTTTTTTTAGAAAATATAGATATGTATTATGATGATACCAATTTGATAATCATCAATGATAATTACTATTTCTATACTAGATTGATAAATGGGAAATTCCCTGACTATCGAAAGATCATACCTAATACTATAAAACATACTATAGTGTTGCCTAAAAAAAGTATGATTAGCTCAATAAAAATGATAACTACTATATCTCAAGAAATCAAAATGACTATACTTAGTGATAGAATTATTTTTAATTCACTATCAACAGAGAATGTAGAAGCCAAAACAGAATTAGAAATCAATACAGGTTTGGATGAAAAATTGGATTTAAATTATAATAGTAAATATATATTGGATTTTATATCACAAATAGATAGTGATCATTTTGAACTACTTATAAATGAGACTAATATACCGTTTGTATTGAAAGAGAACAATTTTATGACAATCATTATGCCGATAGTAGTATAAAAGGAAAAAAATGACTAAATTTATATTTGTAACTGGTGGAGTATTGAGTTCACTTGGCAAAGGGATCACAGCTGCTAGTATAGGGACACTACTGAAACATTCAGGACTTAGGATTGGTGTATTAAAATTGGATCCATACATAAATGTAGATCCTGGTACTATGAGTCCACTAGAGCATGGTGAAGTGTTTGTGACTAAAGATGGAGCTGAGACAGATCTTGATTTGGGTCATTATGAGAGATTTCTTGATACTTCGTTGACTCAAAAAAATAACTTTACTACAGGTCAAGTATATAAAACTGTAATAGAAAATGAGAGAAAAGGTAAATACCTTGGAAAGACTATACAAGTAGTACCTCATATAGTCAATGAAATAAAAGAGAGAATAGCATATGCAGGAGAGGGTAGAGATATCCTCATAGTTGAACTTGGTGGTACTACTGGTGATATAGAGGGTTTACCATTTTTAGAATCTATACGACAAATGAAACATGAATATGGTAGAGAAAATGTCATGAATATACATGTAACACTCCTGCCATATATCAAAGCCGCAGGAGAGCTAAAGACTAAGCCTACACAGCACTCAGTACAAGAGCTTCGTAGAATAGGTATAGCTCCTCATATGTTGGTACTGAGAGCAGAACAGCCAGTACCTTTTGATCTCAAGAGAAAGATAGCATACAATTGTGATGTAGAAGAGGATAGTGTCATAGATGCCATAGATGCAGCTACTATATACAGAGTTCCTGTGAATTTCTTGACACAAAATATATTATCCCCTATCTCAAAACAATTAAACTTAGGTGAACTCAGTCCAAAGATGGATGAGTGGAATGAGCTTGTATTGAAGATACTCAAACCTACAAATGAGACTACTATAGCATTCGTAGGTAAATATCTAGATCTAAAAGAGTCATACAAATCGCTTACAGAAGCATTGATCCATGCAGGAGCAAATCTAGATACAAATGTGAAGATAAAGTGGGTAGATAGTGAAAAAGTAGAAGATGATGGTGCCGATAAATATCTACAAGATTGTGATGGTATATTGGTGGCAGGTGGATTTGGTGAGAGAGGTATAGAAGGCAAGATAGAGTCTATTCAATTCGCCAGAGAAAATAAAATACCATTTTTGGGTATATGCCTAGGTATGCAATTAGCACTTATAGAGTATGGTAGGAGTGTATTGGGTTATGAAGATGCCAACTCTACAGAGTTTGATAAAGATACAAATCATCCTATGATATATATGATAGATGAGTTTATGAATGCCAATGGCGAAGAGCAGATAAGAACTGCAACTTCACCTATGGGTGGTACACTGAGACTAGGTGAATATGAGTGTCATACCAAAGATGGCTCTAAACTCAAAGAGGCATATGATAGCTCTATAATCTTTGAGAGACATAGACATAGATATGAGGCAAATCCAAAATATAGAGATGCTCTTGAAGAGAGTGGCATGGTGGTGACAGGAGAGTCACATGGTCTCATAGAGGCGGTAGAAGTAGAGGATCATCCTTGGTTTTTGGGTGTACAGTTCCATCCAGAATTTACATCAAGATTGCAAAATCCAAACCCAACTATCATCTCTTTCGTCAGGTCGACTATGACAAATAGAGAGATAGTATAAAATTTGACTAACTATCAAAAGATTGATTATAGATCACTAGAGGAGCATCTCTACCAGAGATTTGATATAGATGGCTTCCTATCACTCAAAGATCTGCCATCTCCAAATCAATTGAAAGATATGGAGAGAGCTACAGAGAGGATAAAAAAAGCTATAGATAGTGGTGAAAAGATAGTAGTCATAGGTGACTATGATGTAGATGGTGTGATATCTACGACTATAATGAATCTATTTTTTGATGAGATAGATATACCACTGAAGTGGATAATACCAAATAGATTTCGTGATGGTTATGGTCTCAGTCCTACACTTATGCCACAGATAGAGGGTTATGATCTTGTCATCACGGTAGATAATGGCATATCAGCCGTAGATGCTGCCTCTATGTGTGAAGAGAGAGGTATAGACCTTATCATCACAGATCATCATCTACTCCCACCCAAAGTACCCCACGCGTATGCTATCATAGACCAAAAACAGAGTAGTTGTAATTTCCCATATGATGATATATGTGGAGCTCAGATAGCATGGTATCTCATAGCTTCACTCAAGAAAAGCTTGGGAGTTGATGTCGATATCAAATCATATCTACAATTTGTAGCTATTGCCATAGTGGCAGATATGATGCCTCTGAAGCATATCAACAGAGCCATGGTACTAGCAGGCATACAACTATTAGATAGAAGCTCTATGCCATCAATCCGTGCATTTAAAGAGCATCTTGATAGAGAATCATTTGGTGGTGATGATATAGGCTTCCAGATATCACCTATACTCAATAGCGCAGGGCGTATGGATGATGCCAAATATTCAGTAGAGTTTTTGACAAGCACAAATATATATGATGCGAGAGTGAGATTACAAAAGCTAGTAGATTTTAACAATAGTAGAAAAGAGATAGAACATCATATTACCCAAGAGGCGATAGAGAGAGTAGATAGCGATAGTATGGTGATAGTAGTAGAGGGTGAGGATTGGAATGAAGGTGTAGTAGGTATAGTTGCTGCTAGAGTTTCACGCCATTTTGAGAAGCCTGCGATCATTTTGACTAGAGCCAAAGATGGCAACTACAAAGGCAGTGGTAGGAGCTTTTCGGAGTGCAATCTATTTGAAATTACATCAGACTGTAGAGAATACCTAGAAAAATTTGGTGGTCATCAAGCGGCTATCGGTTTGAGTCTACTATCGGAAAATTTAGATAATTTCAAAAGAGAGTTAGATATATCATACAGAGAGAGACATTATAGCTCTATAGATATAGATCCAGATATCGTAGGTGAACTCAGCTTTGGAGATATATCATTTGAGTTAGTAGATTTGATAAGTAGATATGAGCCATATGGTCAAGAAAATGCAAGACCCAAATTTATATCACGAGAGATAAAGATAGTACAGGTAGATAGGATGGGAAAGAGTGGTGAACATCTCCGCTTTGCATTTGAGAGTAATGGAGTGATATTAGTCGGTGTCAAATTCAAATCGGATGAGACATTTGACATCGGTGATCTACTACAAATCACATATACTATCAACAAAAATGAGTTTAGAGGTAGGGTTTCACTACAACTTATGATAGATAAGATCATAAAAATTTAATGAAAAATTATGTTAAGTAGTTGTAAAATATTTCCATATACAAATATAAATCAGGAGAAAATCATGAAAAACAAAAGAGTAATAGTTTTATCTGTCTTGGCTACACTATTTATGGGTGGATGTGGAGACAAGAGTGGAGATAGTAGACAGATGCTTCATGAGGGACCAGCAGATGAGACCATACTTACTGAAAACAGTAAAGCCAAATCTACAAATGCTGAAGATGCTGATGATGCCAAAGTGCTAAAAAAAGATATGGATAAAAATAGCACTCTCAGTATGCCTCCTGAACTACTCAATAGCACTCGTAAAAGAGTGATACCAAAGCCTATGCCAAATATGCCACCTGAACTAGTAGGTATGAAGAGAGAGGTAGATAAAAATACGACAAATGTGATAAGTAAAGGTCCAGATGGAATCGAAATTCCAAAAGAAGTAGAGCCTGAGCCATTATCCATACCTCCAGAGCTTTTGAAGAGTGAAACAAAATAGTTATATGAATACTATTTATATTTTAAAATAACTATTATATTATTAGGTACATTAGAGTATAATATTCTTAACATATCATTAAGGAAAACAGATGAGAAAAAGTGAGAGTATTGTACTATCGTTAGTAGCCCTTTTGGCTCTTAACGGATGTGGTGACAAAGCGGATAATAAAGAGAAAACTAAGCCTACCGAAATAGTAAAAAAGAGTGAAACTCAAACAACATCAGTAGATAACCATACTCCTAAAGAGGAAATATCTAAAGAGAAGAGTGTAGAAGAGTCAGAAAAAGCTCCTACAGAGCCTACACCACCGATAGCACCAAAAAAAGCTACACCACCGAAAGCTCCTATACCACCGAAAGCAGCAGTAGAGCCTACACCACCCAAAGAGATAGTGGAGTCAAAGGAAACAGAAGAAGAAAAAGTAGAAGAAACAGAAAAAGTTAGAGTGGTAAAAAAGGCAAGAGAGGTTGAGTCGGATATCATAGAGTCTACACTGCCAACAGTTCCGAGAACTCCAAGATCACCTAGGGCATCAAGACCACCTAAAGCCCCTACACCACCAAGCGAGGCAAAAAAAGTAGATCCTGAAATGAGAGATACTTCAGTATCAAGACCTCCACGAACACCTAGACCACCGCGAACACCTAGACCTCCTAGAGCAGCGACACCTGCGACACCTGCTAGTTATAGTCAACCATCACAAGCAGTTGTACCACAAGTAGTAGAAGCTCCAAAGCTTATAGTCACAGAGCAGTAGTCACAACACAAATATCAGATAAGGAGTCTCATATCAAAACTATATATCTTATAAGACATGCAAAATCTAAGTGGAGTAGAGAAAAAATAAATGATTTTGAGCGAGGATTGAGTAAGAGAGGTATAAAAGATTTGGATACTATGAGTTCTTATATCTCACTGAGAGATATAAAACCTGATCTGATATTATCAAGTCTTGCACTAAGAGCACAGCTGACGGCTGACAAGATAGCCAAAAAAGTTGATTATAGGGGCAAAATACACTATATGAATGAACTATATATGGTTCGACCTGAAAAGGTGCTAGATATACTATCTCTACAAGAAAATCAGTATGATAGTATATTTCTAATAGGTCACAATCCAGAATTGACAGAGTTGTCCAATTCACTCATAAAAGAGAATTTATCAAAACTGCCTACCTTGGGTGTGATAGGTATAGCACTAGATATAGATAATTGGAGTGATATTAGGGATAGTATAGGTGAGATAGATATATTCATATACCCTAAGCAGTTTCGATACTATATGCCTAGAGAGATCAAGAGAACTCTCAAAAACATAGAAGATGAGATCTGAGTTTTATTACAGTTGACTCATCTCTTTTGACATTCCTTGGGAACTTTTCTCTATTATCATCTTTGCCAATGCAACATTACCATCATCTCTGAAGATAGCGAAGACATTTAGCTTTGAGAAACTATCTCCATTGTCTTCGCCTACACTATTGATGAGAAATACATGTCCATCATGCGTCTTGGTCTCTACAAATGAGGCATCAGAAAATCCAATATCTAGTGATGATTCTGAGATCATCCTAAAAGCATCATTGAATATACTCGCTGAGTATGCTATATCTACACCTGTATTTTCTGCATCCATGTAGAGTGTCTCACCTGCGAAGTTGAGAACAGCTGAACCTAGATAACCATTTACCGATCGAAGCTTTTTCATAGATTGTTCAAAATTTATCATATTTAATCCTATATTAACTGTTTTGTAATTTTAGCATAGTGTCATTAAATGTAGCTAGTGTAGCACCATTGGATGCTAAATACTCTTCCAATATCGCCATAGCACTACTCTCATCCCCACTCTTCTCTGATGCTGTCAATAGTGCATATAGAGGCTCTATAGCTTCTCTAGCAGTTTTACTCATAGTCTTTCTAGTAGATACATAATTTCTGAAAGATCCATCAGGATTTTTAGCGACTCTCACATGTGCATAGACCCAATAGAAACTACCATCTTTTGAGAGATTTTTTACAAAAGTGTGTACATCATTGCCATCTTTTATATTTTTCCACAGAATTTCAAATATGACTTTTGGCATATCAGGGTGTCTTATGATTGAGTGAGGCTTATATAATAGTTCACCTTGTGTATAACCTGCCAATTTGAAAAATATCGGATTTGCATAGGTGATATCACCTTTCTCATCACCTTTTGATACTATAATATCTATGGCTCTTACTTCGTTCTCTAC
>WFMX01000121.1 GCA_015488875.1 Campylobacterota bacterium
GAATAAATGATGTTTTTTGACAGGCTAGGTCTACTGATAATGATATGCGTAGCGAAGTGTATCGTTGTCACCTGACTTCGGCTGACGCATATAGGCGTATTATTTTTTGAGTGGTGTTACATACATGTTTATATATCTGCCCTCTTGGTGAGCTTCTTTTTCTAAATTGCCTAGATCTTCTAGCATTGGCCAAATTCTTTTGAGTACATCTATCCCTAGCTCAGGGTTCGCCATCTCGCGACCTCTCAGAAATACTCTCAACTTTACATGTTTGCCTTTTTCTAGGAACTCTCTAGCATGCTTGACTTTGTAGTTGATATCGTTTTCGGCAATCTTACAAGAAAATTTGACCTCTTTGACCTCTATCTTCTTTTGATTTTTCTTTGCCTCTTTCTTCTTCTTCTCTATCTCATACTTATGTTTGCCATAATCCATCACTTTGGCGACAGGAGGTTTGGCATCGGGTGACACGAGTACAAGGTCTAAGCCTCTGTCTTCAGCGATCTGTAGTGCATCAGCTCTAGATATGATGCCAAACTGTTCACCTTTATCACCAAGTACTCTTAGTTCTGTTGCTCTGATATGATCATTCATGACCGTATCATCTTTTTTGCTGCGTCCACCTTTGTTGTGTTGTTGTCTACTCAAATTTTTCCTTCTTTTAATTGTTGCTTTAATTTTACCATAAATTCATCTTGAGTAAGATTATATTGCTCTTTTGCTCTTCTATCACGGATCGCAACTGTTTCGTTTTTGACCTCTTCGTCTCCTATCAGCACCACATAGGGGACTCTCTGCTTCTCTGCGAGGCGTATTCTTTTGTTGAGACTGTCGTTTTTGTCATAGATTTCGCTATCTATACCCTCTTCTATGAGTGCAACCTTAAGCTCTTTTGCGTAATCTACACTATTTTCTGATATAGGTACAAATATCACTTGTGTAGGAGCTATGAAAAATGGGAACTCCCCTGCATAATGCTCTGTAAGGATAGCTATAAATCTCTCAAACGAACCCAATATGGCTCGGTGAAGCATAACAGGCTGTTTTCGTGTGTTGTCCTCTGCTACATACTCTACACCAAATCTCTCTGGTAAGTTGAAATCCACTTGGATAGTACCGCACTGCCACTTACGACCCAAAGCATCTGTGATCTTTACATCTATCTTTGGTCCATAGAATGCTCCACCACCTTCATCTACGCCAAATGGTATATTGTTTTCATCGAGAGCGTCTTTGAGTCCTTGGGTAGCTAGCTCCCATACTGCATCATCACCGATAGCTTTCTCTGGCTTTGTAGATATCTCCATAGTGTACTCGAAGTCAAACTTCTTCATCACGGCATCTACAAATTCTACTACCTCTAGTACTTCATCTTTGATCTGCTCAGGAGTACAAAATATATGTGCGTCATCTTGGGTAAATTCACGAACTCTCAAAAGCCCATGCAAAACACCTGATTTTTCATGTCGATGTACTACACCATATTCGAAATATTTCACAGGCAAGTCACGATAGCTTTTGCCTGATTGCTTAAATATCTGTATATGCCCTATACAGTTCATAGGTTTGATACCATACTCTTGACCATCTATCTCCGTGAGGTACATATTTTCACCATAACAGGCATAGTGTCCTGATGTATGCCACATTTGGGCTTTGAGTATCTCTGGTCCTCTCACTGGTTCATAGCCTCTACGGCGATGAGCCTTAAATAATATATCTTCTATCTTGGCTCTAAGTCTAGCACCCTTTGGCATCCAAAATGGAAGCCCAGCTCCTGACTCTTCGTCAAAAGTGAATAACTCTAGCTCATTACCCAATTTACGGTGATCTCTCTTTTTTGCCTCTTCTATCATCTTCATGTGATTTTTGAGAGACTCTTTATCTGCGAATGCTATGCCATATATCCGTGTGAGCATCTCTGCATTCTCGTCACCACCTAGATAAGCTCCTGCTACTCGTGTGAGTTTGAAGTTGTGTAGATACCGCAATGCTGGCACATGAGGACCTCTACATAGATCTTCAAACTCGCCTTGTTTGTAGATAGATACCGTCTCATCAGGTATGCGACTAAGTACTGCTAACTTTAGGTCGTCATTTGCAAATTTCTCTAATGCTTCATCTTTACTGATGGAGTATTTTTCGATAGAGTATTTCTTTTTGATGAGTTCTTTCATCTTTTTCTCTATCTTTTTGAGGTCATCTTCACCTATCTTCTCACTCACTCTAAAGTCATAATAAAAACCTTCATCTACGACTGGACCGACGAAGAATTTGGCATCACTATAGAGTTCTTTGATTGCTTGTGCCATCAAGTGTGCAGTAGAGTGTCGTATGACTTCTAATGCTTTTGGGCTATTGTCAAAAGCCAATATAGTGCTAGGTGTCCCCTTTTGGGCTGCTGTTTGTGTATCTACGATATTGCCATCTACATCAAGATAGGCTAATAGTTCTTCTTCCACTTTGTATTCCTAATAGATAAAATTGTCGCGATTATATCCTTTTTATGATAAAATAGACCACAAAAAGGAGAAATTATGGATTCTCAAAGTATAGGGAAACTTCTATTGAGATTGATGGTGGGTGGATTGTTACTCTTTCATGGCGTAGATAAAATGTTACATGGCATTACATTTATCATGAATGCTATCAAAATGCAGGGTTTGCCATACTATATAGCGTATGGTGTCTACATAGGTGAGATATTGGCTCCTATTATGCTCATCATAGGCTGGAAGAGCAGATGGTGGGCATCTATAGTGGTGATAAATATGGCTACAGCGATATACCTCACTCAGCTCAAATCATTTTTATCATTAGGTGCATATGGGGCTTGGTCTTGGGAAGTACCTATCTTTTATCTAGTGAGTGCATTGGCGATAGCATTTTTGGGTGGAGGCAAATACTCTGTAAGTAGAGATTAGTCAGTAGGCTTCTGTAATAATTGGTAAATATAGCTTCTGCTATATTTACCACTATCGGAGAGTCTCCGATAGATAGTTGTGCAATAAAGATTAGTCCTCTATTACTGGTGTACCTTTTTCGCCTCTGTTTTCTGAAGCTGGCATACCGTCTACTGGATCATTCCACTGGATACATCCCTCTGTAGGACAAGCTTCAGCACAAGCTGGAACATCATGATAACTCACGCACTCTACACATTTGTCTGAATAGACATAATAGATCTCTTCACCTGTTGGATTATCATCCTCATCTACGATAGCCTCTACTGGACACTCGTCAATACAAGCCGCACAGTTGATACAAATATCTGTAATAATTACTGCCATTTTTTCTCCTTAAAATCAAAATACATAAAACTATATCCAAAGTTATTTGAATTACTCTTTAAATATACTCTATTATAGCCCTAGGAATGACTTAATGTCATCAACTCTATCCAATTTTTCCCAGCTAAAACCATCCTCTTCGCGACCAAAGTGACCATAAGCCGCAGTTTTACGATAGATAGGTCTGAGTAGATCCAGTGAATCTATGATACCCTTAGGTGTCAAGTCAAACAACTCTTCTACACAAGCTATTATCTTATCTTCATCCACTTTGGCTGTACCTGCCGTATCGACATATATAGATACAGGCTCCACTACACCTATGGCATAAGCTATCTGTATAGTCGCTTTATCACAAGCACCTGAAGCCACGAGGTTTTTTGCCACATGCCTAGCCGCATATGCCGCACTTCTATCTACCTTGGTAGGGTCTTTACCAGAAAATGCACCACCGCCATGTGGACAAGAGCCACCATAGGTATCGACAATGATTTTACGACCAGTAAGTCCTGCGTCACCTTGAGGTCCGCCTATCACGAAACGACCTGTAGGGTTGATGTGATATTTTATATCATCACTCATAAGCTCAGGAGGTATGACAGCCTTGATCACTTCATTGAGTACTGCATCTTGAACTGTCGCTAGTGAAGCCTCTGGATGGTGCTGCGTAGAGACTACTATGGTATCTATAGATACAGGTTTACCATCTACATACTTGACGCTCACTTGAGCTTTGCCATCTGGTCTTAGGAAAGGTACTGTGCCATTCTTCCTCACCTCTGCCAATTTGGAAGTGATCTTGTGTGCCAAAGATATAGGTAGAGGCATAAGCTCTGGAGTCTCCTTGCAAGCATACCCAAACATCAAGCCTTGGTCTCCTGCCCCTATCTCTCCATCAGTTTGGTCTACACCTTGATTGATGTCTGGACTCTGCTCACCGATACCATTGAGTACTCCTGCACTACGATAGTCGAAGCCATATGAAGCATCAGTATATCCGATATCTCGCACTACCTCTCTAGCTATCTCTTGCATAGGTGCATATGCTGTAGTTTTGAGTTCTCCTGCGATAACACAAAAACCATTACTAAGTAGTGTTTCGCACGCTACTCTAGCTTGTGAATCTCTAGATATGATATAGTCTAGTACAGCATCTGAAATCTGGTCAGCCATCTTGTCTGGGTGACCTTCAGTTACCGATTCACTTGTAAAAATGTATTCGTTAGCCATTTTTAAATCCTTTGTTTATTTTGTCCACTGTCACTGAACTTGAATAAACATCTCTTGATACTTATTCAAGTTCAACCATCTGCAAATCAAAAAGAAGAGAAAGTATATCAAAAAAGATACTTGATGTCTATTAAGAAGCCTTCCAAGAACAAAATTACTGCGTTGTATTATAGGAAAATTATATTTACATTGTCAATATTTATGCTGTGAGCATAACGGTTGTCGTGAGCGATAAGTTTCCCTTGTGATAGCTTATGCTGATTTAAAAGTTTCTTTTTTTATCAAAATTCAAACTTAAAAAAAGTTGCTGGGTAACTTATTTCTCTCCAAGTAGTTGTTATAACTTTGGGTAAAGTTAATCCTTGAAATATATAAATCATCATTTGGAATTTGAGTAAGTCTATAAATTTATCGACATTATATCTAATAATTGATGTCATGTTGTGATAACGATTGTCTTGAGAAATAAGTCTGTCTCTTATACA
>WFMX01000122.1 GCA_015488875.1 Campylobacterota bacterium
GAACTTTGAAAGATAGAGACCCAGATGCTGCGAGAGTGGTTATTGCTATTGGGTGGGGTATCTTATCGAAAGATTTTGCATGTTACTCTTCATTTACAGGCAAAGGGGAGAGACAAGCTATTACATTCACAAAGCCAGATTTGCAATATACCCAAAAAGGCTTCTTCTCTTTTACTATGTATAATCAAGATGGATATATAGCTACTATCAATTATGCTATCAACTCTGATAAGATGATCGCCAACAAAGATGGAAGCTATACAGTCAACTTCTTAGCTTCAGGCGAACCAGCAAAGGGTCTCAAAAATATAGTAAGAACCCCAAGAGGCAAATTTTGGACAGGTGTCATGAGAGCCTACTCTCCTAAAAATCCAAATGAGACATTTAAACATATAGATGCAATCACTGAGAGAATGACTAAAGAGTTTATGAAGTAAATGCTATATTAGAGGTAGCTACAAATAAATGTTGTAGTTATCTCATCATCCTAATCCTTTTTCTCCTATTTGAATCTTATATACTTTTCGTATAGAATGATTATGTTCCGATTTGTGAAGGAATACTACTCTCTATATCCATATATTGTCTATGAGTCTCACTCCTCCTACTTTGACTGCCACTAGTATCATACTGTTGCCGATCTCTAATGTGTCTAAAGGTCTAAAGGCTCTGTCTACTATGGATATATACTCTATCTCGTCTATGTCGCTCATGACAAGTCTCATATTGGATATGATATCATGACTCTCTAGTCTGCCTGAGAGTACCAATTGTGTGGCTCTCTTGAGGGATTTTGATATCTGATATGCTCTGCTCTTTTGCTCATCTGATAAGTATGCGTTTCTACTGCTTAGTGCCAATCCATACTCATCTCTGATGATTTCACAAGGCACTATCTCACAATCTAAAAAATAATCCCTCACCATCTGCATGACTAATGCCAACTGCTGAGCATCTTTTTTGCCAAAGTATGCTCTGTCTGCTCTGCTGAGATTGAGAAGCTTCATCACTATCTGTAGTACTCCGTCAAAATGTCCTGCCCTCTTCGTACCCTCTAGTATGTACCCCCTGATACTAGGTGCAGATATGGATAGCTCATCTTTGCTATACATATCATCTATAGAAGGCATGAAGAGTATATCTACACCTGCTACTTCGCATATCTTCCTGTCTGACTCCTCTCTCTTGGGGTAGTTGTCGAGATCCTCCCCCTCCAAAAATTGTGTGGGATTGACAAATATGGACACTATGAGAGTAGTCGACTCTTCTCTAGCCCTACGGATAAGTGAAAGGTGTCCACTATGTAACGCTCCCATGGTAGGCACAAATCCTATATCTCTATCGTCTATCGTTATCTTGTCTATAGCTCTCTTTAGCCCATCTATACTCTTGATAATTTGCATAATATACCTCAAATGATTGTTGAGTGCAATAATATCAGAAGAAATTAAATATAATACAATCAAAAGATTGCTTTCAAGGATATATATGAGTATTGTGATGACAGGAGGCGGTACAGGTGGGCATCTAGCTATCATCAAAGCCGTCAAAGAGAAGCTCCAAAATGAAGAGTTGATATATATTGGCTCGACACAAGGACAAGATAAAAAGTGGTTTGAGAGTGATGATGAATTTAGCGAGAAGTATTTCCTTGACACTAGGGGGGTGGTGAATCAAGGAGCATTGGGCAAAATCAAATCTCTATATATGCTTTTTGTGGCCACAAAGAAAGCTATGAAGCTACTAAAAAATCATAATGCAAAAGTGGTCTTCAGTGTGGGGGGGTTCTCGTCGGCGGCTACATCATTTGCAGCCAAACTTACTGGTATACCGATAGTCATACATGAGCAAAATGCAGCCTTAGGCTCTCTCAACAAGCTCATGAGACCATATGCAAAAGCCTTTATCTCATCATATATAGACGATAGCCCCATTCGTGCCTATCCCATCAAAGAGATATTTTTTGACAATGCACGAGAGAGAAGAGAAGTGAAGAGTATCATATTTTTGGGTGGCTCACAAGGGGCGAAGGCTATCAATGCTCTAGCTCTATCTCTAGCACCACAGATAGACAAGAGAGGTATCAAGATCATCCATCAAGCTGGAGAAAAAAATATAGAGGAGATAGAGCAAGCATATAAGGATCTAGGCATAGAGGCAGAAGTATTTGGCTTTACGACAGAGCTGGCATCATATATGAGAGATGCAGATTTTGCCATAGCTAGAGCAGGAGCTTCGACACTATGGGAACTCTCTGCCACAGGACTACCTACACTATATATACCATATCCGTATGCAGCTAGTGATCACCAATACCATAATGCCAAATTTTTAGCAGATAAAAACTTAGCTTGGATCATGAGGGAAGATGAGATCTCTGAAGATGCTATATTGGCTATGATCGATGAAGATATGAGCCCAAAAAGCATAGGGTTGATGGAGACGGTAGAGAGAGATGGCAGTCAAAAAATAGCCGATTTGTTACAAAATATAATTATTGAGTAGATATTTAGTATTTTTATATCCCCTTAAGAGTAATAATAATAAAATATGTTTAATAAACATTAAGGAGTTTAAAATGAAAAAGATTCTGATGATATCGGGTGTGATTATAGCTATAGCACTATTGACAGGCTGTGGTGGCGGAGGAAGTAGTAGTGGTGGCGGTGGCGGTGGTGGCGTAGCACCTGCTCCAGGTCCTGCACCTGATCCAGCACCATATGATGTATTGTATCTTGACAATAATGATGGAGTCGGAATGGCAGGCGTGCCATACTCCTGCCCGTCTGGTAGTGCAGTCACAGGTGATGATGGTAGTTTCCTCTTCTATAGTGGTGAGAATTGCTCCTTTGATTTGGGAGGATTTAATGGCTCTGTGCTGTTTGATGAGTATCTATATATAGATTATAGTGACAATTCAGGAGTAGAGGGTGTAGGGTATGATTGTCTCTCTGGTACAGCTGGTACTACAGATGTATATGGTAACTTCGTTTACGACACAGACGATGAGTGTACTTTTTATCTATAAAGTATGATATCAAGCCTCCTCCATCTTTTGGGGGATGGATCAACAATTCAACTCTTTTCCAAGGTCAACAATGAATAAAATTTTTATACCTATCTCTATATCTATCATCTTTATATTCAATGGATGTGGTGGTGGTCATGATGATGTGGTGGTGATAGTGCCTCCATCTCCGCCTCCTGTAGCTGGAACAAGCCTATTTTTGATAGATCAAGATGGGATGTCACTCGGTGGTGTACCATATATATGTGACTCTATGCCCGCATGGTCTGCCACTAGACCCAATGGTGAATTTACTTTTTTTGAACCAGACAACTGTACATTTGATTTTACTGGATTGGCAGGCAACTATAGTAATGACTACTATCATGATGATATCATATATATCGTAGATGATTTAGACAGAGGAAAGGGAGACATACCTTATGATTGCGAATATTTTGGTGCTAGTAGCACCTATTTGGATGGTAGCTTCGACTATGATGTAGATGACGCTTGCACATTTTATCTTTGAGTGTTCAGTAGGATCTTTAGGAGTCGCAGACAAATAAAACCCATACCATACTTGCTCGTTTTGCTAGGCGAATACTATCAATCGTAACAAAAAAAATAATGTCGGTTGATCGCCTACTGTCTTGACATTTTAGCTCCTTGTATCCTACATGGTGGAATTGGGAGGTAAAATTTCTTCATTTATGACAGATAACAACTTACTATAAACTTCACAAAGTATACTACATCACAATAATACTATTTAAGGATTTTAATGGAACTTCGTCACATGATAGGCTTAGGAGTGGCTGGCAATTTTGCACACCATCTAGAACAAGCTGGAGAGATGAAAGATTTTGAAAATATCACTACAAAAGAGGCACATGCACCAAAAGGACTCTTCCCCTTTTATCTACCTGAAAGTAGCTGTTTTTTGGGTATATATTCTATCGGCAAAGGATCGCTAGAGCTTCCTGACTACAAGTCCAACGCACAAGTGGAGCCAGAGATAGTGATAAAATTTGGGATAAAATACGATGAAAATTACAAGGTAGTGAAGCTAGAGGCAAAGTCCTTTAGTACATTTAACGACTGCACAATCAGAAAAGATAATGCCAAGAAGATATCCGAAAAAAAGAGCTGGTCTAGCCAATCCAAGGGTATAGGTGAAAAGTGGATAGAGATAGACAAGTTTTCAGAGGGTGGCATAATGGACCACTATCATCTATGCTCATTTCTCAGGAGAGATGGCGTACTACACAAATATGGTGTAGATGCACCACTGTTGGGGTATAGCTACTTTTATGAGACGCTTTCTGAGTGGATAGTAGAGAAGATGAATGAGCAAAAAGATTTTGGTCCATTGGAGGATATCCATGAGCATCTCGAAGCTTGTCAATACCCTACAGAAGCACTCATTGCCATAGGTGCTACCGCGTATGCGGAGTTTGGTGAAAAAAACTATATAGAGAGTGATGACGAGATATATGTGATCGCTTACGATGCCAGATATAGCAGAGGAGATTTGGAAGAGTCAGAAGACAAGATCATATTGAAGCAGAGGGTTTTATAATGAGAGCTATTGTAGCGTCTATTGCATTATCGGTTGTTATGCTATTTTTGCTAAGTGGTTGTGAGCAGGGTGAACACAAAACAGTCAACATGTATGATCCATATCACAAAATGACATCAAGCTCACTCTCCACGGCTGACAAGATCAGAAAGAGTAGAGGAGATAGAGAGGCAGAGAAAGAGAGAGCTATAGAGATAGCAAAGCTCAAGAGCGAAGAGAACCTGAAGCTAGCTCAGATAGAGGCAAAGACAAAAGAGAAAGTGAAGCAGATAGAGGTAGAAGCTACCAAGCTCAAAGTCATAAGTGAAAAAGAGGTAAACCTAGAGAATCAAAAGATACAAAAAGCGATAGCATTTCTAAAAGAGAAGACTACACTAGATACGAAAGATAAAGATGTCTATATAAATCAGATAGCCATCATAGCAGCTATCGCGATACTGATACTGATACTGCTAGTCTACTATATCATACAGCACAAAAAGAGAGCTTTGGAGCTGAAGATCCACGAAGAGGAGCTGAAGCACAAGGCACATATGCAGGCATCTACACAGCAACATGAAAAGATCACTAGGGTATTGGAGATTATCGCCGATAAAGATACAGATGAGTATATAAAAGGTGAACTCATCAACATCATCAGAGAACAACCACAAGACCAATCACTCATATCATACACTCCCCAAGAGCCTGATGTAGTCGATGAGAAGAGTAGTAATACAGAAGAGAATGATGATGACTCTATAGATATAGTAGAGGAGTCGTCTACAGATGTCGATACAGAAGCTGACTCTATAGAAACAGATGACAGCAACAAAGCGGATAGTAACAAAGAAAATATAGACAAAAAGAGTGCTGATGAGAATAGATAAGTATCTAGTAGATGAGGGTTACTTCGAGAGTCGAAACCGTGCGTTGGAAGCGATAAAGAGTGGCGATGTCACCATAGATGGAGCTAGAGTCAAACCATCAGCAAAGGTAGATCACAATTCACACATCGAGATAGTCGAAAAGAAGTTTTTTGTGAGTAGGGCTGGTAGAAAGTTGTATAGTTTTCTTTCAGATTATCCTGTAGATATGAATGGCAAAAGAGCATTGGATGTAGGCTCATCTACAGGTGGCTTCGCACAGATACTGCTAGAGAGTGGCGTATCATCACTCACTTGTGTAGATGTCGGCAAGGACCAGCTACATTTCTCACTCAGGGAGGATGGCAGAGTATCATCGCTAGAGGGCAGAGATATCAGGGGATTTGATGCAGGTACAGAGTTCGAGCTTATTAGTTGTGACCTCTCATTTATATCTATACTTCAGGTGATGGATGATATAGATAGAGTCGCTCAGGTAGATGCAGATATCATCATACTCTATAAGCCACAATTTGAGGTAGGAAGAGATGTGAGGAGAGATAGTAAAGGCGTTGTGCTTGATGTGGATGCCATAGAGAGCAAGAGGAGAGAGTTTGAGAGTAGTGCCGATCTACTTCACTGGAGACTCATACGGCAAGCGGCATCAAAGATCAGAGGCAAAGAGGGGAACCTAGAGTATCTCTATCATTTTAAAAAGAGTCAATAGTGACGAAAGGTAGATATTGAGCAGTTTTAGTAATACGAAGTCGATAACTATAGGTTCGTTTGACGGTATACACTTAGCACACAAGAGATTGATAGATCAAGCAGATATTGTAGTGGTGATAGAACGAGGATATGGATATCTCACTCCTGGATATAGAAGATCTATATACATAGACAAGCCTTGTGCATTTTATCTATTTGAACATATCAAGTCACTCTCTCCTATGGAGTTCATATCGCAGCTCAAAGGTGACTTTCCAAATCTACAAAAGATAGTCGTGGGGTATGATTTTCATTTCGGTGCGAACAAATCTGCTGATGCCAATAGACTAAGAGAGCTTTTTGATGGTGAAGTGGTGATAGTGGATGAGGTACTGCGTGACGACATATCGGTACACTCTAGAACCATAAAGAGATATCTTGAGAGTGGAGAGATCGAGATAGCAAACAAGCTACTAGATAGAGGCTATACTATAGAGGGCAAAGTGGTAGCAGGGCAAGGTATAGGCAAAAAAGAGCTATTGCCGACACTCAATCTATCCATATCTGATTATCTTCTGCCACTAGATGGTGTCTATGCTACCAAGACTACGATATCAGATGAGTCATTTGACTCCGTCACATTCTTGGGACATAGAGAGAGTACAGATGGTACATATGCAGTAGAGACACACATATTGGATAGAGATATAGATACTGTCACATCGGACAAGATAGCTATAGAGTTCATATCTCATATAAGAGAAAATAGAAGATTTGAAAACCTATCGCTACTTAAAGATGCCATATTGTCGGACATAGAGAGAGCCAAAGAGGTGATAGATGCAAAAAGATGATCTATTCACAAAACCCATCTCCAAAAAATTTGAGTTTGATGAGTCTGTAGCGAGTGTATTTGACGATATGTTGAGCCGCTCTGTTCCATTCTATCATAATGTGCAGAGGCTTATCATTTCACTTATATTGTCTGACGAGAGAGATGGTCTAAAGGTGCTAGATTTAGGCTCATCGACAGCCAAGTTTTTGCTAGAGCTGCATAGTAAGATGAGTAGAGACATGAGACTCAAAGGGATAGACAACTCCCAAGCCATGCTCCATCGTGCTAGGCAAAAATCTCAGGCATTCGGTGCCGAAATAGAGCTAGAGTATAGCGATATGCTAGAGTATGACTATAGGGATGAAGATATAGTGGTAGCCAACTATACACTACAATTTATACGCCCTATAGATCGTATATCTCTCATCAGAAAGATATATGATGGACTATCCCATGGTGGCTTATTTGTATTCTCCGAAAAGATCGTATTTACAGACAAAAAGCTAGACAAAGAGATGATAGACATCTACTATCAGTACAAAAAAGAGCAAGGCTATAGCGAGTATGAGATAGCCCAAAAGAGAGAAGCTTTGGAGAATGTACTCATACC
>WFMX01000123.1 GCA_015488875.1 Campylobacterota bacterium
ATAGAGAACCACCTCTTCTCTCTTGTAGATTTAGCACAGGAGATCGGTAAGCTATTCTATTACTCCACCCAAAGAGATGGTATACACTTCTCTAGCTATTTTGACCCAAAGATACCCTACATGATAGACTCTGATCCACATAGACTAAAACAGATCATCAACAACTTCATGAGTAATGCCATCAAATTCACTCCACAAGATGGAGATATAGAGTTAAGATTTATATACAATGAAGAAGATGACAGCGTAAAGATAAGTGTGAGTGATAGTGGTATCGGTATCCCTAGTGATGACCTATATAAAATATTTTCTAGATATGAGCAATCATCCACAACTACAGCAAGCAAGCATGGTGGCACTGGATTGGGACTAGCTATATCAAAGCAACTAGCTACACTTTTAAGTGGAGAGATAGCAGTGAAGAGTGTAGAGGGTAGTGGAAGTTCATTTGGTGTCACTACACCTGCCAACTCTCTATCGACTATGATTCCTACTGTAGACAGTGCTGAGTTTAAGAGTGTCACTCTAGTGCTGGTAGAGTCGTCCAACAGCTCCAAGGAGCATACATACGCCATGGATATCATCAAGAGCTACTGCGATAGATTATCTATAGATTATACTTTTGTTGATGGTGGAGATAGAAAAAGACTTATGGAGCTAGCCCAAGGCAATATTTGTATCATAGATAGTAGCACCATCAATCAAAACAATAGAGATGCCATACAAGAGATGGTAGATATATTTGAACACAAGATAATGTTTATCGAATCCAAAACACTCTTAAGTGGCATCAAATTCGATAATATTCCTATTGTCGAGAGACCTCTTTTGCCAAACAAGATATTTGATACCCTCTTGAGCATAATGGATGGATCAAATGTCGAGAAGAGTGCTAGCACAAAAGACAACAAATACGAAAAACCATCAAAATCATTAAATATCTTGGTAGTAGATGACAATTATATAAATCTAAAGCTTATGTGCGAAGTGGTCAAAAAATTCCATCACAACTCATTCATAGCGAGAGATGGAGTAGAGGCACTAGAGATATATAAAAATTCTGAGATAGATATAGTCTTCATAGATTATCAGATGCCAAATATGAATGGTGTAGAGAGCATCAGAGAGATGAAAAAGATCCAAAAGAATAACAAAACGAAGTTTTATGCTCTTACGGGATATCAAGATAGCACGCTGATAGAAGAGATGAAGAGTGCTGGAGCCGATGATATACTGACCAAACCTGTGAGCATTGATAGACTGATATCTCTATTTTCAAGATATAGCTAGTCGTTGACTCTCCATGCTTCGTAGATTTGACATGGACAAATGCTACACAATATATATGATATAGTTTGGTATTACCAAACCTATGAAAGGCAAAAGATGAAATCTCTCAAAGAGTTGGATAAATTTGATAAACCTAGAGAGAAATTGGCTACTAAGGGTGCGGAGGCATTGAAAAATGATGAACTCTTGTCAGTTCTGCTCGGCTCTGGTATCCAAGGAAAAGATGTCCGCAAACTCTCCAAGGAGATCATATCACTATTTGACAAGGATTTTGACGGGCTCAATCTAAATGGACTCTGCGACATACATGGATTGGGCAAAGCAAAAGCTTCTCAGATACTAGCCGCCATAGAGTTGTCAAAGAGATATCTCGTCAAAAACAATAGACGAATTGTATCGGCTCAAGATGTATATGAAGAGCTTGCAGCATTTAGGAGAAAACAGCAAGAGTATTTTCTCACTATCACACTAGATGGAGCATCACACATCATCAACACTCGCACCATCTTCATAGGCACACTCAACCAAAGCGTAGTACACCCTAGAGAGGTATTTGTAGATGCCATCAGCGATAGGTCGGCAGGCATCATCATAGCACACAACCACCCATCAGGCACACTACAAGCAAGTAGTTCAGATATCCGCATCACCCAGAGACTCCAAGAGGTAGCCAAGCTAGTAGGGATAGAGCTACTAGATCATGTCATACTCACAAAAGATGGATATTATAGTTTTGCTGATGAGGGACTACTGTAAGTACTTAGTCTACAGAATAATTTGCTATAATAAACCAAAATAAAAATGCAGGAAAGAGAGTAATGACTAAACTTATAACAGACTATCAGGCTCGTTGGGTCACAGGTATAGCACTGCTAGCATTAGTGGGTTTCATAGGGTGGATAGATAACTTTTTTATAATGTGGAGTTTTTTGGGTCTCGTCTACATATTTGCATTTTATGAAGCTATGCAACTCTTTAGATTGTCCAATACGACTATCTACTTCTGGGCTATACTATTGTGGATATTTGCATACTTCTACCCAAACCCAGATGACCTCTTTTTTCTATTTATGATTCTCTTTGGTGGTACGCTAGCATACAATCACAACTTCAATCCAAAACTGATATTGCCATTTCTCTACCCTGTAAGTGGGATACTCTTTTTCCTTATACTCTATCAGGATTTTGGTATCGCTGCTATGGGTTGGCTACTTGTCACAGTAGCTATGACCGATATGGGTGCATTCTTTGTGGGCAAGATGATAGGCAAGACCAAGTTTTCTGACACATCACCCAATAAAACCCTAGAGGGGGTCGCAGGTGGGATCGTGGTCGCTACCATTACTGGTACTTATGTAGGTATGATGGTAGCACCAATGAGTGTAGCAATATTTGTCACCCTCTTCACAGCTATATCTTCTATATTTGGAGATCTGTTTGAGAGCTATCTCAAGAGAGAGGCAGGAGTCAAAGATAGTGGAGATCTGCTACCTGGACATGGTGGCATACTAGACCGCATAGACGGATACCTCTTTGCAGCTATAGTGATGGTAGTGACATTGAGAGCCTTTTTATAATGAGCCATTCTATAATACTGTTAGGTTCTACAGGCTCCATAGGTGTCAATACGCTAGAGATAGCTTCTCGTTACAGCATAGAAGTAGAGGCATTGGTAGCAGGTAAAAATA
>WFMX01000124.1 GCA_015488875.1 Campylobacterota bacterium
ATTCATACCTATCCAAATGATAGAAATAACAAGTTCTAATATATTAAAAGGTAAAAATATGTCAAACAGACTAATAAACGAAGATTCTCCATATCTACGCCAACATGCTCACAATCCTGTGGATTGGTATCCATGGTGTGACGAGGCATTTCGTAGAGCGAGAGATGAAAATAGAGCGATATTTCTATCCATAGGTTACAGTAGTTGCCATTGGTGTCATGTGATGGAGAGAGAATCATTCGAGAGTGAGGAGATAGCCAATATACTCAATGAACACTTCATAGCTATCAAGGTCGACAGAGAGGAGAGACCAGATATAGATAGACATTATCAAGAGGTCTATCAGCTAATGAACGGTCGTCCTGGTGGTTGGCCTACTAGCATATTTCTCACTCACGATCTAAAGCCATTCTACTCAGCTACATATATACCGCCTGAACCTAGATATGGTATGATGGCATTTGGGCAACTACTAGAAACAATAGAAAAAAAGTATAGAGAAGATAGGGATACCCTCATAGAGAAAGGTGCAGAGATACTCTCTCATCTAAATCCCAATATGGAGAAGATAGAGGCGACGAAGCTAGACTTGTCAATCATCGGAAGATATGAAGAACAATCAAGACAACTATTTGATGCTACAGATGGTGGGTTCAACAAAGCACCCAAATTTCCACAAGTCTCTACACTATCTCTACTGCTAGATACATATAGATTGAGTGGTGACAAGAGATCGCTTGATATGGTCACTACTACATTGGATAGTATCTGTAGAGGTGGTCTCTATGATCGTGTAGATGGAGGGTTTTGTAGATACAGTACGGATGACAAGTGGCTAATACCGCACTTTGAGAAGATGACATATGACAATGCCCTACTAAGTCAACTATATATAAAAGCATATCATATGACAGATGATGAGCTATATAGAGATATAGCCTTTGAGACTATCGACTTCATGCTCGACAAGATGAGTGAGGATCATCTCTTTTACTCTGCTAGTGATGCAGATACAGATGGTAGAGAGGGGGACTATTTCATCTATGGCTACAGTGAAGTACTAGAGAGATTTGAATCTTCTAATATCCCACGAGATGAGATAGATGGATTGCTGGTTGGGCTAAATATATCCAGAGAGGGCAACTTCGAGGGTCAAAATATCGTCCGCATTGATGACCCAAGAGAGAGTGGCAATATTGCTTATTACACAGAAGCAATAGATATATTGAGAGAGTTGAGAGAGGAGAGGGTCTACCCAGCTATAGATAGAAAGATACAGCTATCGTGGAACTCTATGATGGTCAAGAGTCTATTTATAGCCAGTAATATAGATAGTAAGTATCTTCAGATAGCCATAGATTCACTAGATAGATTGACAGATACATTCTATATAGATGAGGAGCTGTACCATACTACTATCATCGGCAAAGTACCCAAGATAAAGGCATTTTTGGAGGATTATGCATACCTGTGTGATACACTCATAGAGGCGTATGAGACTACACTCAATGAGCTATATCTCATCATGGCAGTCAAGCTCTCCAATAGTGCCATAGAGAAATACTTCGCACAAGGTATATGGAAGTTTTCAAGAGGTGAGTTCGAGACCAAAGCGGATATATATGATAGCTCCTATCCGTCTGCCATGGCTACTATGCTCTCTTCACTACTATCTATCAGCTCACTTGTAGATTCTGTATATAAAAAATTTGTATACCGAACACTAGAGATAAACTCATACGATGTAATGAGACAGCCCATCAGCTCTCCACTTATGAGTCAGATGGTCATACGATATCTCAAGGACGATATCATCATCAAGTCAGAGGAGTCCAAGCTCTTGTCGCATATATCTGATAGATATAGATTGGCTTATCCATTTAGCTATATCAAGGCAGATACCAATGATGGGTTTATGCTATGTGGTAGTAGTAGCTGTTTTGACCATGTGGCTGATTGGGACGGAGTGGTCTCGTCACTAGAGAGGATTATCGGCTAAAATTACCAATTATACCCTGCAATAATATTATATATAATAGTATGTAGGGTATAATCACTCCAAATTTCAAATCACTACAAATATACAATATCATCAAGGAGAGAGAATGCACAACAGACTAGAGAGTTTTATGGGGAGGGTCGGTGGTTTTATACATGACAATCCCATCAAGGTGATAGTCATGGTTATGCTACTATTGGCATTTCCTATATCGCACATACCACTTATCAAGATGGATACTTCTACAGAGGGATTTATGCATGATGAGGATCCTGTGCTACTCAAATACAACGCTTTCAGAGAGCAGTTTGGACGAGATGAGAGGATAGCAGTAGCGATAAAGAGCGACAAGATCTTTACTGTTGATTTTCTAAATACACTCAAAGATCTACATGAGGAGATAGCATCCAAAGTACCATATGTAGAGGATGTAACCTCTCTATATAATGTACGAAATACTAGAGGAGATGGTGATCTGCTCATCACAGATGATCTGCTAGAGCCTATGCCTAAGACTTCAGAAGATGTAGAAAAGATCAAGCAAAGAGCTATGGCTTCGCACTTTTACAAAGATTTACTTCTCAGTAGCGATGGCAAGATGACTATGATCATGATAGAGACTGATGCTTACTCTCACGAGGGCGAAAAGAAAGAGTCTGTAGATGATGAGTTTGCTAGTGGGTTCGATGGAGACGAGGCTAGTGATGCCAACAATACCAAGAAAAGCACCAAAAGGAAATTTCTCACAGATGCTGAAAATAAAGAGCTTATAGAAGCCCTCCATGCTATAGTCGATAAATATAGAGCCAAGGGCTTAGAGATATATATAGCAGGCTCACCTGTGGTCAACAATGCCCTAAAGGCTCAAATGAGTGCTGACATGCAGAAGTTTACTAGAGTTACATTTGTCATCATATTGGTATTTCTATTTATAATGTTTAGGAGGGTGAGTGCTGTTGTCTATCCTTTGTTAGTCATCATATTTTCCCTACTTACTACTATTGGGACTATGGCATGGGCAGGCGTGGCGTTTAAGCTCCCTACTCAGATAGTGCCATCTCTACTGCTAGCTGTATCGGTAGGGGCTACGGTGCATATACTCTCTATATTTTTCGATAGGTTCAACAGCCGAGGAGACAAGAGAGAAGCACTCTCATACACTATGGAGCATTCTGGACTAGCTATCGCTATGACCTCTATCACTACAGCGATAGGAGTGGGATCATTTGCAGGTAGTAAAGTAGCACCGATCTCAGATTTGGGTATATTTGCATCATTGGGTGTGATGGTATCACTATTTTTGACCTTGACTTTGCTCCCTGCCTTGCTATCTATCACCAAAATGAAGCCACATGTTAAAGAGACACATAAGAGTAGTCGACTTGACAATATGATGAAGCATTTGGCAGTTATTCCTGTAAGACACTACAGATCTATTATAGTAAGTAGTGGTTTGCTTGTGCTGTTGGCTCTTGTTTTGGGTGCTAGGATAGAGCTGTCTCACAATCCTTTAATGTGGTTTCATGAAGATAACTACAATAGAATATCTACAGAGACTATAGATAAAAATATGAATGGTACTGTAACTATAGAAGCCATCATAGATACCAAGACAGTCAATGGTTGGAATGACCCAAAGAGGCTCAAGAAACTTGATGCCTTAAGCAAAAAGCTAGAGACCTATGTGGACAAATATACACATATAGGTAAAGTCATATCTCTAGCTACTATAGTCAAAGAGACCAATAGAGCGTTGCACGGAAATGATGAGAAGTTTTATACTATCCCAAATGATGCCAATCTAGTATCGCAAGAGTTATTGCTATTTGAAAATTCAGGTAGTGATGATCTTGAAGATGTAGTAGATAGCCAATTTAGCAAGGCTAGAGTGACTATCAAACTTCCATGGACTGGAGCGGTTAAGGCATGGGGCGTATTGTCGTATGTCAAAAATGAAGTTGGTTCTACATTTAAAGATGAAGAGGTGACAACTACAGGTATGATACCTCTACTCATCAATACTTTCGCACAAGCGGTTAGTTCATCAGTACAGAGCTATATCATAGCATTTATTGCCATTACTTTTATGATGATGATAATATTGGGTTCTGTACGGATAGGATTGCTTAGTATGATACCAAATCTCACACCTATTATATTGGGTCTTTTGATAATGTATGGTATGAATATACCTCTTGATATGTTTACACTACTTATAGGTTCTATAGCCATTGGGCTAGCGGTCGATGATACTATACACTTCATGCATAATTTCAAGCGATACTATCTTCAGAGTGGAGATAGTGCCAAAGCCATAGAACAGACATTTTTTACTACAGGTAAAGCGATGGTGATTACTACTGTAGTACTCTCATTGGGATTTTATTCGTACATGATGGGTGACATGATATCTGTGCAAAATTTCGGTCTGCTTACTGGATCTGTTATTTTACTAGCTTTGTTGGCTGATCTATTTTTGGCTCCTGCTTTGCTGATAGTAGTCGCCAAATGGGGCTGGATAAAATAAGTAGACCATATCAAAACAAAAAGGAAAAGAATGAAAACGACAAAATTAATCACAAGTATAGCATTGGGAGCTAGTTTGCTATTGACTACAATACATGCAGATGATGCAAAAGCTAGAGGCATCATGACAAAAGTAGATGCTAGAGATGATGGCAAGAGTATCGAAGAGGATATGTATATGATACTGATAGACAAAAACTCCAAAAAGAGAACTAGAGATATCAAATCATACAGCAAAGACTTTGGCAAAGACACTCATAGGATAATGTTTTTCAAATCTCCAGCAGATGTGAAAAATACCTCATTTTTGACTTATGACTATGATAACCCATCAAAAGATGATGACCAATGGCTCTATCTACCTGCACTCAAAAAGGTCAAGAGGATACCTAGTAGTGACAAAAGTAGTAGTTTTATGGGGTCGGACTTCTCCTATTTTGATATGACAGATAGAGATTTGAGTGATTACAACTTCAAGCTCATCAAAGAGATGAAGGTGAGAGGTCATGACGCTTGGATGATAGAGTCTACACCTAGAAACAAAAAGGTAGTCAAAGAATCAGGATATAGCAAGACTATAGCAGTAGTGAGAAAAGATAACTTTGTAGTGGTGAGAGCTATCAACTATTTGACAAATGGCAAAAAGAAGTACCTAGATCTAAAAAAGATACATAAACAAAAAGGTGTATGGGTAGTAGATGAGATGAGCATGACTACCAAAAAAGGCAAATCAACCCAACACAAGACTCTATTGAAGTTTAGAAATATCAAGGTAAACGGCAATCTAAGTGATAGTATATTTACCACTAGACGACTCTCTAAAGGCTTATAATGAAACTCTTTAGTGCTGTTTTGTTGTCTACGATAGTCATATATGCTAATGGTGTAGCCGATGATATGGATGGATTTGATGACAAGACAGAGGTTGTCGCCGATGATATGGATGGTTTTGATGACAATGCTAAAGAGACAAAAGACGATATGGACGGTTTCGGTGATGATACCAATACCACAGTAGATGACAACAACATATCTACCTCGACCCACACATCACTCATCGAAGGTCTCTCTGGAGAGCTTACAGAACAAGTCGTCTATTCGCCAAAATCAAAAGCCCCACATGATGGCATCAATTCAGTAAAGAGTTCACTATTTTTAGATTATGATCATAAGTTTGAAGGTGGTGTCAGAGTCAAGATCAATGCAAAAGCTTACTATGATGCCATATATGCGATCAAAGATAAAAACGACTTTACACATCAAGAGATAGATCAATTAGAGTCTGAAGTGGAACTGTTTGATGCTTTTGTAGAGGGCAAAATGGCCGACAATATAGACTACAAGATAGGTAGACAGGTGATAGTATGGGGAAGAAGTGATACCATCAGAGTCACAGATATACTCAACCCCATAGACAACAGAGTACCTGGTATGGTGGATATAGAGGATCTTAGATTACCAGTAAACATGGCTAAGTTTGACTACTTTGCAGGGGATTGGAGAGTTACGCCAATAGTCATATTTGAGCAGAGATTTAGCAAAAA
>WFMX01000125.1 GCA_015488875.1 Campylobacterota bacterium
GGATACAAAGAGCCAGTGATACTATCTGCTACAGATGGAGTAGGTACGAAGCTCAAGCTTGCCATAGAAAGCGGTAAGCTAGATACAGTAGGTATAGACCTAGTAGCTATGTGCGTCAACGACCTCATATGTAACTTTGGTACTCCTATGTTCTTCTTGGACTATTACGCTACGGGTAAGTTGATCCCATCTAATGCCAAAGATGTAGTAGCAGGTATAGCCGAGGGGTGTAGGCGAAGCGAGTGTGCCTTGGTAGGTGGTGAAACTGCTGAGATGCCAGGTATGTATAGCGAAGATGATTTTGACTTAGCTGGATTTTCTGTAGGTATAGCAGAGAGAAGCGAGATGGATACTCTAGCCAATGTCAAGGCTGGTCAAGTACTTATAGCATTGCCTAGTTCTGGGGTACACTCCAATGGATATTCGTTGGTAAGAAAACTATTTTTCGAAAAGCTTGGTATGAGCCTATCAGATGAATTTGACGGTAAGCCACTACTAGAGACTCTGCTAGAGCCTACACGCATATATGTCAAAGAATTCAAAGCCAACAGGGAGCATATAGAAGCATTGGCTCATATCACAGGTGGTGGTATAGTAGAAAATCTCCCACGAGTGTTGCCTGAGGGTATCAAGGCGGTAGTGACCAAGAATGACATAAGGGTATTGCCTATATTTGAGTTCATGGGCAAGCTTGTAGATGAAGATGAGATGTACAGAGCATTTAACATGGGCGTAGGTATGGTATGGGTAGTAGATGAGAGTGCTGTAGATACCATATTGACCAATACAGATGGATATGTCATAGGTAGATTAGAAGATGGCGAGAGAGGAGTAGAGTTTGTATAAGGAGAGAGCATGGCAGTAGCCAAAGATATAGGGTGTAAGAATGAGGTATGTAAAGATCATAATAAATGTCAAAGAGGAGCAATCTACCACAATAAAACTGCTAGAGAAGTCAAAAAATTTGGAGGTACTCCAGATAAAGGCTGTGGCAAATTTCTCCCACTAGAGAAAAGAGAATAGATCTAGCCTGACCTCGGCTGTAGCATAACGGTGTTGTAGTCGAGGGCGAACGATCACTATGCGGGGACACAGGTTTCATTCGCTTCGCTCACAAAACCAATGTCTCCTAACTGTATCGTTTCTATATATCCAAATAGTGGAAATCAAAAATGTGAATAAACGATGTTTTTCGACAGGCTACATCAAAACATACCCACTTCTTTGCAAAATTGCAACTTGTGCAACTCTTTTACACACAGATATGATATAGTACGATATTAGATCAAAGATTGAGATAAAAGGGGCCCAGATGCAGAGACGATTTTTTCAATCTATGTGTGGTGTAGGTACCGCCACTATGCTACTAGCGACAGACAATACAGATAAAAACAGAGTGATAGACAATAGTACACTAGATATTATACGCAAGGTTCAGCAACATATGTTTCCAGCTGATAGCATACTCCCTAGTGCAGATAGTTCTCATCTTACGCTATTTTTGGAGGAGACTATATCTCACCATACATACGATAGGGATATCAGGAGATTTGTCATCAAGGGTGCAAAAAAGCTACAAGACAGAGAGGGTGGTAAGCTCCTCACTTATGATGAGCTTCAGACAGAAAAAGCACTCCGTGCGTATGAAGAGAGTAGCTATGGGAGTAGTTGGCTTGACCGCATTATGATGCTCTCATTAGAGGGGCTACTAAGTGACCCTGTATATGGTGGCAATATCAAAGAGTCAGGCTGGAAGGCACTCTCTACTAGAGGCGGTGAACCACGACCAACTACGAGGTATATAGAGCTATGAATAAAACATATGATGCCATAATCGTAGGCTCAGGTGCTAGCGGTGGGACTGTAGCTCATCAGCTCTGTCAAGCGGGGTACAAAGTGGCTCTACTTGAAAAGGGTAGACTCATCAACAGAGATGAGTTTAGCAAAGATGAGTTGGCATATTGTCGTAGAGATATCGTGACTCCTAGTCTCTTTGATGAGTTTCACACCTTAGAAGAGCTAGAAGATGGCAAGTGGGTAGAGACTCCCACATATGAGTCAGGCTGGAGCTTTTGGAATGGCAACATAGTAGGAGGATCATCAAACCTCATGAGCGGTATGTTCCATCGCATGCACCCAGATGACTTCAGACTACTTAGTAAGTTTGGAGAGATAGAGGGTGCAAATGTAGTCGATTGGGCTATTGACTATGAGGATATGGAGCCATACTATACATTGGCAGAGAAACTCATAGGCATATCAGGCAAAGCCCAACCACATCCATACGAGCCACCACGAAGTACCAAAGATTTCCCATTTCCTCCAACTGATGAAAATAGAGTAGTGGATCTGTTTGATAAATCTTGCGAAAAGCTAGACATCACGCCACTCACGACAGCTAGAGCGGTTCTATCACGAGATAGTGGTGATCGAAAATCATGCTACTACTCCAACTTTTGCGGTAGCTATGGGTGCAGCTCAGGTGCAAAGAGTAGCTCTAGGGAGTCTATGATTAGACCAGCACTAGCGACAGGTAATTTGACACTCCTGACCAACAGATATGTCAAGAGATTACAGAGTGACAAGAGTAGTGTGACATCCGTAGAGGTGGTCCATGCCATCACAGGCGAAGAGCAGACACTCAAAGCAAAGATATACATAGTAGCAGCACAAGCACACGAGAGTAGTAGGCTCTTGCTCAACTCTGCAAATAGCTTCCACCCAGATGGATTGGGCAACAGTAGTGGTGAATTGGGTAAAAATCTTATATTTTCAGCAGGTGGTTCGGGGCAGGGCAGGCTCAAAAAAAGCTTACTCAAAGATATCAAATTTGATGACTTGATGCAAAGAGGTCTATTTGTAAACCGCTCCGTGTTGGATTGGTATAGGCTAGATAGTTGGTGGCAGAGTGCTACCAAAGGTGGCTTAGTAGAGTTCATGTTTGAACACCAAAACAACATATCAAGAGCTAGCAAGAGTAGATACAAAGGCGACAAACTACTATGGGGCAAAGAGTTGGGTACTAAGCTAAAGCAGAGCTTTACCGAAGAGAAGAGTATACGATTTGAGATATTTAACGATTGGCTACCTACTGATGATTGTCACATCACCCTAGACAAAAAGAGAAAAGATAAATATGGCATGCCAGTAGGCAAGATAAGGATAAATGGACACCCCCATGACTTAAAAGTAGCATCAAGTATAGCCAAAGAGTGCGAAAAGATACTCACAGAGATGGGAGCAGAAGATATCTATAGCTCAGTCTCGTCAGCACCACCCCAAAACCTCATAGCAGGTGGATGCAGATTTGGCAAAGACCCCAAAACATCTGTACTCAATCCATACTGCCAGTCACATGATATACCCAATCTCTTCGTAGTAGATGCTAGCTTCATGCCTACAGGTGGTAGCACCCCATACACTTGGACTATATACGCCAATGCCCTTAGAGTGTCGGACTATATTATAAAAGAGCATCTATAGTTTGAGGGGATTGGTTTTTGAGGGGCCCCTTAGACTAATAGTAAAACCTCTGCTCTACTACTACTTCTTCGACAGGAGTCCACAAGCTGTAGCCTTGAACGAGTAAAAAGGCTTAACTTATCCCTAGTCAATAGCATACTTTACAGCCAGCCTCTCTATCTCTACCAGTACCTCATCTACACTCTCTCGCAGTTCACTCCCCATCTTTTTGATCTCATGTGGAAACTCATCTCGCATGAGGGTCATCAGTGCGTACCATATAGATTTGTATCGCTCTTTTAGCTGATACTCTGGCATCTCCATGAACTCTTTGGCTTTGTGGTATTGTTCTTTGGCTATGAGGAGATTGAGGTAGAGAGCTATATCTTGTGCATAATCTAAAGCATCATCATATTGTAAAAATTCTAAAAACTTTTCATAGCTTCTTGTAAATTCTTCACTCCACAGCAAGACTACAGACAATAGATGTACGCCATAAAGATATTTTTGCTCATCATAATTTTGTTGTGCTAAAGATATAGCTTTATTGATATTGTCAGATTTGTCAAAATAGAGCCGTGATAAACTATTCAATGCATTATTATCCCCATTGTCAATAGCTTTGAGATAATATTCTTCTGCCTCCATAAAGCTATTTGCCCTCTCCTCCAACTCTATAGGAACACACCAAGAGACCAAAAATTTCACAAGCCACTCTACTCTCTGTCTATTTTTTTTGCGTCCAAAACGCATCAGATACCAGATGTTGAAAAACCGCTCTTGGAGTTTGTAGATTTTGTTTTTGCCTATGGACTCTGCTTCTATTATCTGATATTTATCTGTGAGTTGCTTGAGCTGAGCTGAGACTACTTTGCTCTCTAGTCTGGTTTTTTTGGCTATCTCTTTGGTCATCATACCATCCCAGTTCATCGCTATGGTATGCACTATATCTTGAAGCATTGAGGGGAGATCGTCCATTCTATGTTTATAC
>WFMX01000126.1 GCA_015488875.1 Campylobacterota bacterium
GATATATGAGCTTATTTGGGTGTTTTTCGATACCCTACTTCAGACCCCCCTACCATTACTCTCTCAAATTTCTTATTTTATTGGTATTGGGCTGAAGCTACCCCTATCTGAAGCTTTGCAAGATATCCAATGTATAGACTATGATATCAGAGTCTCTTTGAGTACCTCTTTGATATTTTTGACTGCTATGATCTCTATGTGATCTTTGACCTCATCGGGAATATCTTCCAAATCTCTCTCATAATTTTTAATAGGTATGAGAGCCTTTGTGACTCCTGCTTTGTATGCGGCTATGAGCTTCTCTTTGAGTCCTCCTATAGGTAGAACTTTTCCTGTGAGTGTCAGCTCGCCTGTCATGGCTACTCTGTTGTCAACTTTTTTGTTGCTCAGTATAGATGCGATAGCTGTAGCCATAGTGATACCTGCACTAGGTCCATCTTTTGGTGTAGCACCCTCTGGGACATGTATGTGTAGATCATACCTCTTGTATATCTCACTAGCATCTACCTTGATGCCATCCTCTCGCTCTTTCATGCTGAGTGGTATGCTATCTTGTGGTATGGTTAGTGCTTTTGTATCTATGAGTATCTTCACTACACTATGAGCGATCCTGACTGACTCTTTCATGACATCGCCAAGGCTTCCTGTGAGTTGCATGATACCTTTGCCCTTGATCTTGATAGCTTCTATGGTCAGTACATCACCACCTACGCTTGTCCATGCCAAACCATTGACTACGCCCACACTAGGTCTCTCCTCTACAGGCGATATCTCAAATACCTTCTTCTCAGCAAATTTATGGAGATTTTTGACTGTGATAGATACTTTGTCTATACTACTGTCTTCTAGTAGTATCTTGGCACTTTTTCTCATGAGTGATGCTAGTTTTCGTCTGAGATTTCGTACTCCAGGCTCTCTCGTATACTCCTCTATAAGCCTCCTCAACGCACCATTGCCTATGGAGAACTCTCTTTTTTTCAATGCATGTTTTTTGAGCTCTTGTGGTATCAAATATCTCTGTGCTATCTCATACTTCTCATTGGGAGTATAGCTGCTAAGAGGTATGAACTCCATCCTGTCACGAAGTGCAGATGGTATCCTACCTGCATCATTGGCGGTAGCTATAAATATAGCTTTGCTTAGATCTATATAGAAGTTGAGATAGTAGTCTCTATAGTGTATGTTTTGCTCTGGGTCTAGTATCTCTAGTAGTGCTGCTGTAGGGTCGCCTCGTTGGTTTCTGCCTACTTTGTCTATCTCATCTAGCACTATGACAGGATCCATACTTCCTGCCTCTATCATGCCCTGGACTATCCTTCCTGGCATGGCACCGATATATGTTCGTCTATGTCCCCTGAGTTCATTGACATCCTCTAGCCCACCCAATGCGATACGCACGAGAGGTCTTTTCATAGCAGTGGCTATGGAGTTGGCGAGTGAAGTCTTGCCCACACCTGGAGGTCCATAAAAGCAGAGTATCACGCCTTTGGTCTCTTTCTGACTGATGCCTCTAAGTTCTGATAGCTCACGGACAGAGAAAAATTCAGCTATCCGCTCTTTGGGTTTCTCTAGTGAGTAGTGGTCATTGTCAAGCTCTCTCTCTACATCTTTGACACTGAGTTTTCTCTTTGACTCTTTGCCAAATGGTATATCAAAGACCCATTCGAGATAGCTCTGTAGCATGTTGGCATCACCACTATCTGGATGTACTCGTGCAAACCTATCTAGTTGCTTTGTGATCTCCTTGTAGGCATCCTCTTCTAGGTATTTCTTGATATTTTCTAGTTTTTGACGAAATTCTGCTATCTCCTCCTCTCTCTGATCATCTGTACCTAGGTCATGCTGTATCTGTTTGAGTTGCTCTTTGAGAAAATACTCTTTGTTTGTCTGTTCTATCTTTGTGTGTACTTTATTGCGTATCTCTTTTTGTACTTTGGCTGACTCTATATCTGCTATGATGATATCTACAAGTGACAGTAACCTCTTCTCTATATCACTTTCGATATATAGCTCATATGCCTTTGTCTTGCTTGGCTTTAGCATAGATGATACCAGATCGGCTATACGGTGTGGCTCATCATTTTCATCTATGGCTCTCAGTAGATCGGTAGGAAATGAGCTATTTGCTGCTGATAGTTGTCTGATCTTGTCTCTAAGTATATCTAGGATCGCATTGACTTTGAGTTGGTTGTACGGTAAGTTCTCCACTGTGTCTATAGTAGCTTGCAAGAAAGTGCCATCTGTATCATCCATGCCACTCAAGATGACAGCCCTTGCCAATCCTTGAAACAGTATCTTGACACGATTGTCTGGCATGTTGACTTTTCTCATGATGGAGCCTACTACGCCATATGTGTATATAGAACCTATCGTTCGCTCTCCCTCATGTCCATCTCTAGTGGATGTGACAAACAGTAGAGAGTTGTTCTCCATCGCAAATGTAGCGGCTTCTATATCCTCTCGTGCCTCCAAGAAGATAGGGCTTATCATAAAAGGATAGAAAAATATATCATCCTCGGCAACGATAGGTAGCTCTGTGGGAAATGGACTATAATCACTTAACTTCATACTAATCAAACACCTTGCTCAATATGCCCCTCTCAGGTAGATCTATATCGTTGAGATTTAGAGGTGAGTTGCTATTTTTCTCTCTATACATCTTTGCACCCTTCTCTTTGTTTATACGGTCATAAAGAGATGCTATATTTTCATTGAGTAAGTATTGGCTCATATGGAGTCTGACCAATACTGTGTTGACTAGTGGCTCATATGTAGAGTCTGGGTGACGCATGGTGAACTTACTTGCATTAGTCACTGTATCTAGCATCAGCTTTTGATCTTTATTGACATCTGTGATACCCAAAAATGCTGATTTGAGCTTCATGTAGTCTGCATACTCTCTACCGTCACTAGTAGCAAACCTTTTGTTGTATTCGTCAAAATAGTAGTTTGCCATCAGATACTCCTCTGACCCCATGTGACCATGTGCTAGCATAATGATAGCGGTAGGTAGTAGTGGTGAACGCATATGTTCACTCTTTAGTGATAGGTAGTACTCATCCGCTTTGTCGAGACTACTATTACTTACTGATTCGGCTATCTTTTTGTACCAATAGATCGCTGGTTTGTTGTAGTCTGAAGACTCCTCTTTCTTGCCTAAACACCCTACAAATAGCATGGCTACTGCGATACCCACCAATATACTTTTTTTCATATAACACTCCTAACAAAGAATTAAGACCCAAAATCGAGTCCGAGAATAATCCCTTTATAATATCTTAAAGTATGTAAAAAGCTTATTATGTTTGGGTATAATTGGCAAAATATCTACAAAAGGGAATAGTTTTGAAACTTACTATCATAGGAAATGGGGCTATGGCGATAGCACTAGCAGATGGATTGAGAGAGAAGCATGAGTTGGAGTTCATTATACGAGATGAGAAAAAGATAGATGGGCTTCGAGAGAGGTACGACTGCGAAGTATCCCTATTGGATGAGAATGATATCAGTGGCAAAAATCTCCTATTGTGTGTGAAGCCATATGCGTTGACAAAAGTATCCAGTAAATTGCGAGGAGAGGCACGAGTACTCTACTCTATACTAGCTGGCACCACCATAGAGTCACTAAAGAATCATATATCGGCGACTGATATCGTAAGAGCTATGCCCAATCTAGCCGCAACCTTTGGACTCTCAGCCACCTCTCTGACTGGTGATGATACAAGCTCCGACGAGGCCAAGGATTTGTTTGGCTCTATAGGTACGACCGTATGGCTCAGTAGTGAAAAGGAACTAGATATCGCTACTGCTATAGCAGGTAGTGGACCAGCCTATCTAGCACTAGTAGCAGAGGCGATGATGGATGGTGGAGTCAAGCAAGGACTCCGCAGAGATGATAGCATGCGACTTGTGGAAGGACTCTTTGGAGGTTTTGCACCTATGCTCTCCGATAAACACCCCGCACTTATCAAAGATGCAGTCATGAGTCCAGGTGGCACTACTGCTGCAGGGTATTCGTCTCTTGAAGAGGCTGGAGTGAGAGATGGATTTATCAAAGCTGTAGAGTCAGCTTTTAGAATAACACAAAAATAGCAGTAAAACTTCTATTAATTAATATTAGATATGTTATAATATCAAGTATCAAATTATAAAGGAGTTTTATTATGAAAAGAGTAAAACAATCAATCGTAGCTATACTGTTGAGTAGTGTATATTCGTTCGCTGGTGGGGATGTAGCACCCATAGAAGAGCCAGTGATAGATATACCTGTAGTGGTGGAGCCAGAGCTGACAGGTTTCTATGCTGGTGTGGGCTATTCGTGTCTACAGATGGGGCTGGATGTACCATATCTTGATATGCGTGCTATGACAGCAGCAAGTGTAACTGCTGGATACAACTTCAATGAATATGTAGCCATTGAGGGTAGATATACTGCAAGTATAGGTGATATCACTGTAAAGACAGTCAACAGCGAGACCGATACTAGTGCACTTGACTTAGCAAATATAGGTCTATATGTCAAGCCGCAATACAATATCAATAACTTTGGCATTTACGCACTACTAGGTTATGGTCAATTCACACTGAACGAAGAATCATCTTTTGCTGAAGCTAGTTTCCAATACGGTGCTGGTATCAATGCTATGGTCTCTACAAATATTGGTCTATTTATAGACTATAGAAGACTATATGATAATACAGCGTTTGATACCTTCGATCTAGACAGAGAAGTGATGGCCAACTCATATACAGTAGGCGTAAACTACAACTTCTAAAAGCAATATGTTCTAAATTATTGACTCTATACCTCGGCAGTATGGAGTCAACCAAACTTTAGAGGTCAGCCACAATGGCGTTAAGTTAAGAAATTCTTTAAGGATATACTAGGTATTAAGTATCTTAAATATCCATCAAAGCTAAAGCATTATTTCAATAGAACCTGTGTCCCCGCATAGTGATCGTGCTACCTCGTCTATGTCTCCTAGTTTTTGTTATGTAGCGGCCAAATCGGTTGGTCTTGGTCATTAAACAAAACACCAAAGTTTATACAACTTAAGCAATCAAATTCAATGAGTATGCTTTATCTGGTTTGCCCAAAACTTGAATCGTTTTATCTTCTGTAAAACCAAATTTTACTAATTCAAGTCCTGTACCAATATCAATGTTCAATTAACTTGCCTCCAGCTACATAACGGTTGTCGTGAGCGATAAGTTTCCGTTAGGTAATTTATTTGTTCCTCGTATTTATTGTATGCCTTAGTGCTTTAAAGTTCAAACTATTTTCTAAAGCTAGTCTCATTTTCACTTGATTCTTCAATCTCTACTATCATCTCAATTACTTTTTTATAACTATTGATAAAATATTTTTTAAACAGAGTATAGT
>WFMX01000127.1 GCA_015488875.1 Campylobacterota bacterium
ACACAACACCGTTATGCTACAGTCGAGGTCGAACAATTTCTATACGAGGACACAGCTTCCGTTCGCTTCGCTCACGAAACCAATGTCCCCTAATTGTATCGTTTCTATATATCCAAATAGTGGAAATCAAATCGTCCTTTTCTCTCATCAATAATCAAAGGAAGTTCAAGCTTCTTTGCTAAGGTTCTAGCTGGCAAACCTCTACTAGATCTAGGGCTATAGTCGTACCGAATGATTTTTGTGAAGAGATGGATATCTTGATGTTCATCTCTTCACAATATGTTTTTACAAGACTGAGTCCTATACCCTCGCCTTGCTGTCTGCTGTCTGATTGGTAGTATCTCTCAAATATCTTGACTATCTCTGTCTCGTCCATGCCTACACCTCTATCTATTATGGATAGAGTATATCTATCAAGGATGATAGATATCGGAGACTCTTTGTCGCTGTATTTCATGGCATTGTTTAGTAGATTGTCTATCATCTGCTCAAAGCCTATCTTGTCAGCGTAGATAAATCTATCATCTATAGCTATATCGAATGGATTTCTGCCAAACTCTCTGAGTGTATCTACTCTACTCTCTAGCACTTTTTTGAGTGAAAACTTCTCTCTCTCTACGATATGAAGCTCCCTATTGATAGTATATACTAGCTCATCATATAGTCTCTTTAGGCGTTGTGATGCTGCTCCTATACGGTCGAGTCTCTTTAGTGACTTCTCATCTCCACTGTGTTGCTTTCGGAGCATTTTACTATTGGCTTTTATGGTCGATAGCGGTATATTGAGTTCGTGTAGTATCTCTCTGCTGAGATGTTCAAATCTGGCATCCATCTTTTGCTTGGGGGCTAGCAAATCATTGGCTATGATGTATCCCCAGCCAAATGCTATCAGCAATATACCACTAGAGCCTATCAAGAAATTCTTTTCATCGAAGCCATTGTTGGCAAGGAACCAATACAAGGCACTCAGAAGCATCACTATACTAAAGAGGTAACTAAAAGCAGCGTATAGGAGTGTACGCCTTTTGTCAAACCAAACCAAGATACCCTACGATCTCTCACTAGGGATAGAGAAGCTATAGCCTACCCCACGGATATTGTCTATAGAGTTGGGAAAGAGTTTTTTGAGTTGAGCTATGTAGACACGCAGTGAGCCATCACTAGCCTCTTCCCCTGTCGCCCATAGCCTATCTTTGATCTCATCTAGCAGCACTATCTCGCCTTGTGCTGAGACAAAGAGCATCAAGAGAGTGATCACCTTTTTGGGTATCTCTACGATCTGACTATCTAGGTAGAGTTGACTCTCCCTAGTGTCCAATATATATTTACCTATGGCGACCCTGTCGCTACGAACCAATCTACGCAGTATAGCTTCTATGCGAAGTAGTAGCTCATCCAAATCTATCGGTTTTTTGAGGTAGTCGTCTGCACCACTCTCAAATCCATCTCTAAGTGACCTCTTGTCGTCTCGCGAAGTTATAAATATAGTAGGGGTAGTGTCACCACTCTCTCTGAGCTTTTTGAGCAAGTCAAATCCACTCTCATATGGCAGATTGACATCAAAGAGATATAGGTCGAAGTTTTTTTCATATGCCAAGTCCAAAGCACTGTATGGATCAAGAGCATATGATAGAGTGTAGCCCTCCTCCTCTAGGAAATCTTGTAGTGTTTCGTTGAAGAGTTGGTCATCTTCTAGTAGTAGTATATTTGCCGACATTTTGACTACATCAACATCCCGCCATTTACTCTGAGGGTCTCCCCAGTGATATAGCTAGAGTGGTCTGAAAGCAAAAATGCCACCGCGTCAGCCACTTCACTAGGCTCACCGAAGCGACCCATAGGTATCTTGGCAGTAAAGGCACCTTTGATCTCATCTTTGAGTACAGATGTCATCTCTGTAGCTATAAACCCTGGAGTGATGGTATTAAACCTTATGCCTCTAGGAGCTGCTTCTTGAGCGAATGATTTGGTCATGGCTATAGTGCCACCCTTGCTCGCTGCATAGTTGGTCTGTCCTGCGTTGCCTGTCTCACCTACGATAGATGCTATGTTGACTACGGAGCCAAAACGCTTCTTGCTCATGCTTTTGACTGCTTCACGACAGCCTATAAATGTAGATTTGAGGTTGGCTTCTATGACCGCCATGAAATCATCCTCTTTCATACGCATAGCTAGTTTATCTCTGGTAATTCCTGCATTGTTGACTAAGTAGCTTATCTCGCCATCACTCTTCACTATCTCTTTGATAGCTGAGACGAAAGCAGACTCATCGCTCACATCAAAGCCTATCACCTCTGCTGTGCCGCCATTGGCTATGATGGTATCTTTGACAGCTAGAGCTTCACTCTCTCCACTTCGATAATTTATCCATACCTTTAAGCCCATATCTGCCAATCCTATGGCTATCTGAGCCCCTATACCTCTACTCGCACCTGTCACAAGTACATTGTTGCCACTAAATTTCATATCTCTCCCTTTGAATTTGTTTTGTTTCAGCTGATGGTTGGACGGTCACTATGTGGGGACACAGCTTTCACTCACTGCGTTC
>WFMX01000128.1 GCA_015488875.1 Campylobacterota bacterium
AAAAATATCTCTATGTCTCTCCACATGTGCTTCGTCACTCCTTTGCATCGTCACTCATATTGGGCGGAGCGGATCTGCGTGTAGTCCAAGAGCTACTAGGTCACAGCTCATTGGTCACTACACAAATCTACACACATATAGAGAGAAAAGATCTGCAAGATACTATATATAGATATCATCCGATAAGAGAGTTCTGAGGAGAGAGCCTTGAGAGTGTCGACAGCACATAACCTCTACCATAGTCTGTCGAAAAAACACCGTTATGCACTCTTTCTATTTTCACTTATTGGCTAGATAGTAACGATAGGGGTCTGGTGATTTGTGATGCGTGGAGCGTAGCGGAATGCATCGCAATCACCTGACCTCGGCTAAACTACAACACCGTTATATCTCAGTCGAGGTCGAACAATTTCTATACGAGGACACAGCTTCCGTTCGCTTCACTCACGAAACCAATGTCCCCTAACTGTAGCTTCATTATAAGATTGAGCTAAAGCACCACTCTATGTTTTGCAAGATATCTATTTGGGTTAGCTTACAGTAAATTGACCCATCATACCGTTGTCCTCATGCTCTAGGAAGTGACAGTGAAACATATATGGATTGTTATTGTCTGCTGTTACACCATCATTTGGAATGGCTACAATAATCTTGGCTCTAGTAAAAGGTGGCATGTAAACTGTATCTTTATAGCCTCTATCGTTCTCTGCTACTTGACTAGGATCATCATTTCGTGAGACTACTCTGAAATGAGTATCATGGATATGAAAGTTGTGATTCATACCAGTGCTATTGATGATTTCCCACTCTTCGATATCACCTCGTGAGAGTGCCACATCTATACGGTTCATATCCATCGATTTACCATTGATGGTAAACACCATGCCACCCATTCCATCAGTATTATTGCCTTGGTTACCATTCATACCATCATTGTAGTTACCTGTGCCACCTTGATTGCCATTCATACCTTGATTGCCACCCATTCCACCCATTGCAAGTACAAATTGTCTACTTCTAGTAGGAGTAGGGATAGGCTCTAGTGTTGCTAGTGCTGCTGGTATCTGAGTCACTTGTGTAGCATCTTTGCTGACATTGACTGTGAGGAATGTCTGTCCATATCTATACTCTTGCAGACTAAGTGTTGCTCCCATAGCATTTGTAAAATCTACAACGATTTCAGCTCTCTCTGCTGGAGATAGTATGATACGGTTCATGCTCACTGGTCTTTCAAGCAGAGCATTATCTGAAGCTATCTGTTGGAAACTTTGCCCATTACTAAATCCAAGCTCGTATATGGTTGAGTTGGAGCCATTGAGTATACGAAATCGTACCTGTTTTGCCTCTGCCTCAAAGGTAGGCGAGATAGCTCCATTGGTGATAAATGTATCTCCTATATACCCCATATCTATCTGTTGATTGCTTGGTGAGTAGACTATCTGAGTCTTGTCTGCCGAAAAGAAACGATCTTGTAGTACAAGTGGGATATCATCTATACCATATCTGCGTGGAAGATCAAGTGATCTACTCTCATCATCTTCTATGATGATCAATCCTGCTAAGCCCTGATAGACTTGTGGTGCAGTTTGATGTATATAGTGCGGATGATACCAATTTGTACAGGCGTTTTGATCTACTAGGTATTGTGCTGACCAAGTAGAGCCTACTGCGATAGGTTGATGTGCAGTTCCATCCATAGCACCAGGTACATGCATCCCATGCCCATGTACGGTAGTGGGAACTGGAAGTTGGTTTGTGTAGTTGATGGAGACATTAGCTCCCCTGTTTAACAGTAGGGTAGGACCTAGATATGTGCCATCAAATGCCCAAGTCTTGGTCTGCACACCTTCGAAAAATGTGTGCTGTGCCTCTACGATATTGATATCATAGTGCATCACGCCACCTATTGCTGTGCCTTGTCTGAGTTCTGGGATAGGTAGAGTACCATTAGTAGGTGTACCACCGCCTGAGCCACCGTTGCTATTGCTACTATTGTTGCTACCACCACATCCTGTAAATAGATAGAGTGCTGTTACACCACTCAATGTCAAAAATTCTCTTCTGTCTTGCATAATATTCTCCTGATGATCTTTTTAATTAATTGTTGTATGGTATATTACTCTTTGAGCGTGTAAATAGTGTGTAAGGAGTGGGTAATTATAGATGACGGCGAATTTGTAAAAAGTTTATGATTTTTGAAGTTGCAATGGCACATCAGCTGTACCATTGTGAAATTCTCTTTTATCTTGCCATTTGTGATGGTGGTATAGCTTCGCCCCATACATCATCAGGTATGACATACTCAGCTACTACGCTACCACCTATGATATGCTCATCTACTATGCGGTCTATCTTCTCTTTGGTTAGCTCTACATACATAGTGTGACCTGGCTCTACTAGCATCACTGGACCCTGCTGGCATCTGTTGAGACATCCTGTCTGTATGGGCTGTACAGTGCCTATGATACCCTTTTGCATAAGCGACTGAGCTAAGTGCTGGAAAAGCATTTGAGACTCTTGGTCGTTTTGGCTTACACAGCTAGGTTTTGGCATTCCTGGAGGTGCTGACTGCTGGCATTTAAATATATAAAAAGCTGGTTGTGGTATTCCGTTCATCATTTTTATCCTTTTGATAGTAGTTAATTAGGAGTTATTTACTCCTATTTGTGCAATTCTATCAAAATGTTTCTCTATCTATCCTTGATTGATTGAGTTTTCAAGCATCATTCATGTATCCATCTGATCGCTTGATCATAATCATTGAAATATTGCACTTCACCAGTCACAAACCATGAGCCTATCTTTGCAGCAAACTTTTGCCAATCTTTATTGCCATAGATCGCGATCTTTTCAAATTCATTGCCATGTTTGAGACCGATCTTGAAATCATCCCAAGCTGCTCGTGGCTCCCAACCCTCTAGCTCTGTACCATCTATGATGGCTTTGACCTTTGGGTCTTTGACCTCCGATAGTGCTGAATCTATCATCGGTGTGATCGTCTCATAATCCTCGTGAGTGAGCTTACCACGAGCCTTTAATGATAGCAAAAAATGGTTTTCAACCCTCTCGATACCGATAGATAATCCATGTCTCTCATATTTCATTGTATACTCCTTTTAATTATTGTTAGATGATATCATGTCAATCCTTAAGGAGCTATCCAAAACACCAATCTCTTTCGTGCTTATGTAAATTTTTTCTTATAAAAGCTTTAAGTTGATAAATATCAACAATATTTATCATAAATATGATTATAATCCTGAAAATTTATCAATTAGGAATACATGATGAACTATCCTACATTTTTCGACGAAGTCGAGAAGATATCACTCCAAGATCCACTGAGCAACTTTTTGGGTGCGTTTGAAGATGGCAAAGTAGATATCACATATCTTGACTGTGTCAAACTAGCAGGGCATTCATGTCCTACGGTAGCAGGTGCATATCTCATGACTCTCAGAGGTCTCAAAGAGTTGTATGCAGATAGCTTGCCACAAAGAGGATACATAAAAGTAGAGATGAGAGATGCCGAAGCTGACGGTGTGACAGGTGTCATATGTAATGTCATATCTTTCATAGTAGGTGCAGGTGGTGCAGGTGGATTCAAAGGACTCAATGGAAATTTGAGCCGAAACAATCTCCTCTCCTATGGTGCGGACATCACTAGAGAGGTGAAACTAACTCGTATAGATACAGGTGCTAGTGTAGAGCTAGACTACGACCCATCATCTATACATCCATCACCACAAATGCAGCCACTCATGGGCAAGATGATGCAAGGAACGGCATCCTCCGAAGAGAAGATAGCATTTGGTAAATTATGGCAAGAGAGAGTAGAAAAGATACTACTAGGCGAAGACAGTATCAACAAATTGATCCAAATATCATAAGAAAGGGTAGAAAGATGATAATATCAAACTATATGAAAGCTGAGCATCGTGATTGTGATACAGCATTTGCAGGTGCAGAAGAAGCAGTAGCTCTAGGCGAGTGGAGTGTAGCGGAGCAGAGATTTATAGATTTTTCCAATGACACTTTGACTCACTTCAAGCGAGAAGAGGATGAGCTATTTCCTGCATTTGAAGCACAGACAGGTAGTAGTGAAGGACCTACACAAGTGATGCGTTTTGAGCATGAACAAGTGAGAGGATTGATAGGCAAGATGGCAGAGGCTATAGAGTCTCAAGATAGAGATGCTTATCTCTCACTAGCGGAGTCTATGATGATACTACTCCAACAGCACAATATGAAAGAGGAGCAGATGTTATATGCCATGTGCGATAGAGTATTACCTCCTGAACTAAAAGAGTCAACGCTAGAGAAGATGAAGGCTACCACTCTGTGAAAAAAATCTTTTTAGATGCTAGAGAATTAGAACATCCCAAACCCTTAGAAGAGGCTATAGTGGCATTGAGGGAGCTTGATGGTAGCAACTACTTCTATATGCTGCATCGTAAAAATCCTATACCGCTACTCAGTCTCGCCAAAGGTCAAGGGCTAGATGCACTTTCGTACGAAGATAGTGATGGACTATGGCATATCATCATTAGCAGAGATAGCCAAATAGATCTCCATAGCTTGATAGAGAAGATTTAGGGAGTAGCTTATGTTTCAACAGAATGGATTGTCACTAGATCAAGCACCACCTATTGGCGTGGTATTTCGTCTATTTTTTGTCGCAGCTCTTTTTGGTATATTGTCAGGAGTTTTGATACTTTTCTATGGAGTGAGCATCTTTGACTCATCGACATTGGGTGCTGTCACACTCACTCATACCTTGACGCTAGGAGTCATGGCTTCATTTATGTTGGGAGCTTTATTTCAAATGCTACCTGTCATAGCAGGTGTTGTCCTGACTTCACCTATCAAGAGATCACTTCTCGTACAGATACCATTTGTGATCGGTACTATATCATTGCTTTTGGCATTTAACCTATCGTATCGGATACTCTATATCGTAGCTTCCGCGTTATTGACCATCTCTTTGCTTAGTGCTGTGAGTATGATGCTATATAGACTCCTCAAAGTATCCAATCATAGTGCTTCATCTAGGGGTATGGTGCTAGCCCTGATATCATTTGGTATCACTATAGCATTGGCGATATACCTCACGACTTCACTAGGTGGTTTTGCATCTGGGGAGTATTATCTGCAGATCAAAACACTCCATTACCACTTTGGACTATTTGGCTGGATCACTCTCCTCATATTTTCCATATCATTTCAAGTGATTGAGATGTTTTATGTGACACCGCCTTATCCTACTGTAGTATCTCGGTATCTCGTGCCGTCTATATTTGGATTGCTTATAGTTGGTATGCCATTGGAACTGTTGTATCCTCAGATATCAATCGTTGTCGCTACACTCTTTTCATTACTTATGATATCTTTCGCTATCTTGACTCTATATAGATTGAGCCAAAGAAAGAGACCTATAACAGATGCCACTATGTGGTTTTGGAGACTTGGACTTAGTAGCTTAGTAGTGAGCATGGCATTAGCTTTGCTCACCCTGTATCTATCCAATGCTTTTTTACCTGTCATATCTACTATATTTTTCGTATCATTTGCATTGAGTGTAGTCTTTGCTATGCTTTACAAGATAGTGCCTTTTCTCACTTGGTTTCACCTCAATGCACAAGGCTATTATAAAGCCCCTATGATGCATGAAGTGATACACCCAAAAACAGCAAAAAAGCACTTTTGGATACATCTATCTATGGTGATATCTCTTCTGCTCTCACTTGTAAATGAAAACTTTATATACTTAGCAGGTGTGATCACTATGATATCTTTCGGATGGGTAGCATATCAGATAGCATACGCTCATCTGCTATACAAAAAGATAGAGAAGAGTGGAGAGAAGTTTGATATGAGTAGCTTCGGGTGATGTGAATCCTATGGGTTATTGCTCCTATATGCATTCACAAGCTGGAGCTTATGAACGAAGAAAAAGAAAGGAATTTCATCGCTCCTCTATGGTACTAGCCACACTCCTCAACAAAAACCAAGTCGTAATCCCCTGTGCTAGCCACTCTAAACTAAAAAAAGAGTATCACTATGAAGGCATACAAGACTTACTAGAGAAGCCACTCAACAAGCAAGAACAAAAAGAGCTAGAAGATGAACAAAAAAAGAAAATAACTCAAACAGAACATGAATTCAAACAAGAAAAAGATAAAACACTAAAAGAAC
>WFMX01000129.1 GCA_015488875.1 Campylobacterota bacterium
ATCCCATCCTATCTCACCCATACCCAAAGAGTGGTGTCTATCCACATGAGAGCCTAGAGGTGGCTTGGAATCGTTGATATGCATACCCATCAGGTAGTTGAACCCTACTATAGATTCGAAAGCATTCATAGTCTCATCATACGCCTCTCTACTTCGTAGGTCATAACCACCTGTAAATGTGTGGCAAGTATCCAAACAGACACCTATGCGACTTTTGTCATCGACTCTCACTATGATATATGCCAAGTGTCCAAACTTATACCCTAGATTACTCCCCTGCCCTGCTGTATTTTCTATCACCAATTTGACATCCAAATCTTTGGTAGCCTCTATAGCTATATTGAGTGATGTAGCTATGACATCTAGACATGTATACTCCGCCTTTAGTCGCTTAGAGTCATAATCAGGATCCCTCTTTGGTATCTTGACGAGATGAGAGCCTGGGTGAAAATTGAGCCTATCCAAACCCAAAAGATTGCACCTCTCTATCTCATCTATGAAAGCATTGCGTGACTTCTCTAACTTCTCTAACTCTGGATGACCTAGATTTATCAGATAGCTATCGTGTGGCAATACATGTTTTGGCTCTATGCCTGATAGTTTTAAATTCTCTTTGAATTTTGATATGGTCTCATCATCTAATGGTTTTGCAACCCATTGTCGTTGATTTTTGGTAAATAGTGCAAATGCTTTTGCCCCTATCTTCATGGCATTTAGCGGTGCATTAAATACACCACCACTAGCACTTACATGTGCTCCTACATATTTCATATTTAGACCTTATAATTTTTTGGCTAATTGTATCACAAATTTTTGACTTTTATCAATATAGAGTTCTGTTTGTCCTCAAAGATTGTACCGTTTTTTGTGACGACATATAAAATATCATATTGTCCTTGTGTTGATATCCTCTGCTCAAACCCATCAGCTCTTCTCTTCAAGTTCAACCCATCAAATATCTCTTTAGATCTGAATATATTGCTCAAAATATCATCAGGATAGTAGCTAGATAAAACATTTTTGTTAAACTTTCGCTTATCCATGCATTCCAATCTACTCATACATATCCTATCTGACGATATGTCTAAATGCATGACTGCAACCCCTGAGCCATATATCTCTACTATGACACCATTGTCATTTGCAGATATGAAACCCATATCAGCATATTTCAATTTAGCACTTTTCCAAACTATAAAACTACTCTTTTCAGAAGTTGGCTGTGGTGATTGACAGCCTTGCGACAGAAGCATCAGTATCACAACTATAGATATTTTTTTCATTATTTTACTCCAATTATTTATGCTTAAGCATATTTTAAGCTACATGTATATATAATTCCGCCCACTAGTTACAAAATGGCCCCATCGTCTAGCGGTTAGGATACATGGTTTTCATCCATGGTACCGGAGTTCGAGTCTCCGTGGGGTCACCACTAGTATCTAGTTATTATTTGTAAGTTTGGCCCCATCGTCTAGCGGTTAGGATACATGGTTTTCATCCATGGTACCGGAGTTCGAGTCTCCGTGGGGTCACCACTTCAACTCACAATCCAATCTACTACAGTCCATCCATTTCTGAACTTTTTTTACCATTATCGGTTTCAGCATCTATAGAGTCCAATGCCTTTTGCATATCATCCAATTCATCTTCATCGCTATCTTTTGACTTCTCTGTATTTTTTGACTTCTCTACGACTCTTGATTGCTCTATATCTCTTGTATTGGTCTTGTGGCTTTTCTCAATAGGTCGTCTATCTCTGCCATTATTTACATTGTCTCTCCTTGCAGATTTTGTAGCTCTTCTCTTTTTTTGAGATAGAGATGCGATAGCTTCATTGATAGCTTCAGTATTCATCTTCTGTGCTGAATCTATGAGATTGTATGTCTCGTTTGATGACAAGTGTGTACTATAGCCGAGACCCTCACCCTTTTTGTAAGTAGCTATTGATCTTCTCGTACCACTACCCACTGCACCATCTAGCTCACCATCATATGCCCCATAAACTTTGAGTGCTGCTTGCAGTCGCCTTCCTTTTGTTCTCTTCTTGTTGCCCTCGGCGTATAGATATTTATCCATCTGAAAAAGTTCGGAGAGATACAGGAGTTGATTCCAGGTTCTCTCATCTAGGGAAGTCCCACCACCCAATCCATACTCTTCATTCATCTTTTTTATAGCTGCTCTTGTAGCGTAAGAGTTTACCTTGCCATCGATCTTGCCATGATAGAAATCCATATATTTCAGACTCTTTTGGATCCTCATCTCATCTGTGACTACAATCTTTTTCGCTTTGTGCGTATGGTGCCTTCTCCTAGGAACATAGTGATGTCGTGGAGCCCTATTGGAGTTGGCTATGATAGCCGCTCCAGCTATAGCCGCTGCTGCCACACCGAAAAGAGCCGCATTATTTCTAGCACTCACTACCTGCGTCATCAACGCAAGACCCAATAC
>WFMX01000130.1 GCA_015488875.1 Campylobacterota bacterium
CAGTAGTATCAATATCGCAGATATGATGTATTGGGGTATGAGAAACGCTAGCGGTGCCTCTCTTACGCACTCCAAACTCTTGCTTGTTGGATGACCTAGATATATACCATATATGAGCTTGTAGATATACAAAAATGCACTAGCACCAGCGAACATCATAGCTGATAGTATCAGTAGATTGCCACCCTCTAGTAGAGATGTGTATATGAGAAACTTAGATGCAAAACCTGCAAGAGGTGGCATACCAGCCAATGCAATGATGCCTATGAGTAGCAATACAAATGATTGTGGCATGCGATATATCAATCCACCTAGTTCACTAAACTTGGCTCTAGATGTGACATATATGATACCCGCAACATTGATAAATAGTAGTAGCTTGACTAGTGTGTGTATGAGTGAGTGGTACAATGCACCACTCATACCATCAGCCAACGACAAAGCAGTCACTATGTAGCCTAGTTGCGCTATGGACGAGTAAGCAAGTAGTCTCTTTACACTATCTTCATTGAGAGCTTTAAAGGCTGCTATGATGGATGTGGCTACACCTACTATAGCTAGGATGTACCCTACTACGCCAGACGATATATCTACTGCGTATACTACGAAGATGATAAGGGCATATACCCCCATCTTGGAGACTACGGCAGAGAGAAATGGTGTAAATAGATTATGCGATTGTTCGTAACTGTCCACTAGCCAATAGTGAAAGCCTATAGCTCCTATCTTGATAAAGATACCAAAAAGCATCAAAGATACAAAGAGTATACTCATACCTATAGATAATTTTGCCAATCCTTTATATGCGTCTACATAGAGAAAGCTATCTGCCGATGAGTATAGTATCACTATGGCAGCTAGTAGACTCATAGCTGATGACATAGCAAAAATTATATATTTGATGAGGGCTTCGCGACTTAGTGTATATGAGAGCAGGAAGTATGTACTGATACTCATCACCTCCCAGCCTACAAAAAATAGAAGATAATCTCTAGCATAGAGTATCAAAAATAGTGAAGCTACAAGTAGATAAAATAGGAGATGAAAAGTCTTGGATACTCTATATCTGAAACCAAATATAGAGATGATGACAAAAGAGAACGCTACCAAAATGGCAAAGAAATTTGCCAAATGTGTAGCCTCCAATGCCACCACTACGCCGTCTATCCCTACTGTAGAGAGATCAAATTGCCAACTATGTGACTCACCAAATAGTGAAGTGACAAACCATAATGTACATAGCGAAATAATAAGTGTCAATAGCCTCATTTGCCAGCTCCTAAAAGTGTAGATATATATAGTGAATTATCCAGCATCATATGCGAAGCTTGATCTATATATGGAGATATGATCCAAGGTGCTACACCCACAACTACCAAGATAAGTATCAGCAGTGAGAGTATAGACTTTTGGATAAGGGATGTAGGTAGAGGTTTTCTCTCAGACTCCCTATCCAATAGTAATCCAACCAACTTGAAGTAATAAACACTCTCTATAACTGAGGCTATGATGATGATAGTCAATGGTAAAAACTCAGCACTCACAGCAAAGCTCTTGAGTGAAAGAAACTTACCTGTGAAGCCTAGGAGTGGAGGTAGTCCTAGTAGTGACACCATAGCTACTATAAAGATCGTCACTACAAATGGTGATTTGATATGTCTAAGAGTCGATATATCTACGCTACCACTACTGTGTTCTATGATGGTGATAGTCAAAAATATAGCCAATTTGGCTATGGAGTGAGCTATCACTATAAATATAGCAGCCGTCACTGCACTACTACTCTCTAGTGTCAAGGTAGAAAATATAAAACCGATCTGACCTAATGATGAATAGGCAAATATCCGTTTGAGATTGGTCTGCTTGAGTGCTACTGTCTCTGCCACTATCATAGTGATAGCACCTACCATCACTAGAAATGAGCCGTACTCTCCACTAGGTATAAATAGATAAAAGATATGAAAAAAGACAAATAGATAAGCCTTGACTACTATAGATGAGAAGAGTCCATTGACCAGAGTAGATGAACCCTCATATACATCAGTCACCCAAAAGTTGAGAGGAAATATCTCCACTTTGAAGCCAAAGCCGATAAAGAGCAACATAGATATGAGAAGCTTCATCTCACTAGGTAGTGTCATAAATCTCTCGCTCAATACCGCTAAGTTGAGAGAGCCTAGATGTATATATATCAAAGCTATAGCAAATACTAAAAATATAGATGCTATCATACCAGTGATGAGATATTTGATACCAGCCTCATATGCTTTGGCTGATCCCTCATAAGCACTCAATATATATGCACTTATACCTGCAATCTCAAAGAATACATATATATTGAATATATCGCTACTTAGTACCAAGCCTATGGCTGATGCTAGTAGCATGTTTATCAAAATGAAAAATTTATTCTCATCCTTGTATGGTTTTGTTCTTCTAATATCTAAATAGTATATAGAAAATAGTGACATCAATAGTGTAAAAAGAAGCACGAATGCTACAGATACCTTGTTGGCTACTAGAGAGATACCTAATGGTGGATTGATAGCTATCACTTCTACTACACTGTTGGGCATAGATATCATGCTGTATGCCAAGTAAAGCAGAGCTAATTGCATGATAGCAGAGCTGTATGCTACACTATTTTTGCCAAATCTACTCAATATAGGTACTGCAAAACCAAAGAGAAGAGGAAGTGCTATAAAATAGATACTACTCATCGTCTCATCTCTCTCATCTTATCTATATCTGTAATGCCTGTAAGCTTGTAATACTCTATAGCAAAGCTCATGCCAAGTGCAAAAACTGCCATACCTATGACGATAGCTGTCAATATCATAGCATGAGGTATAGGGTCATTCATACCCACAAACTTCTCAAATCCATCACCAAGTATAGGGGCGGTGTATCCTTTGACAAAAGTACTCCCTACAAAGAGTAAAAAGATGGATATCTCCATGATGGATATGGAGATAAAGATCTTGATGATATGTTTTTGTGACAATAATCCAAACAGACCAACAAAAAAGAGTGCCATAGAGCCAATAAGCACTATGCTATCTATCACCTCTTTTTGGTTGAGATAGGTAAATATATCACTCATTATCACTCCTTTTGAGAAGATTTTGGACTATCATGCTCATCTCACTACCTACCTTTATCCCCACTATAATATATATGAGTGGTATGATACCACCGCTTACGAGCATACCCATCTGAGATATATCATGTGGTATGAAATTGCCCAAGAAATTATCTAGTATCCACAATCCCATCAAACCTATGATGACATACGATACCCCTGCTAGTGTCTCAAAAGCAGATATCACGCTATGGGATAGTTCAAAATCTTGATGAGATATCAGCAGTAGTAGAAAAGCACTCGCTACTATGACACCACCCTGAAATCCACCACCTGGACTTAGATGACCATAGACCATCACATAGATACCAAATAGTATGATGATAGGGAATAGTAGTTTTGATGCTGTCTTTAGGATGAAGCTACTCTCTACCTTGTGGTGATGTTCTGAGTGTGAACTGAGAACAAGACCTATGCCTAGTGAAGCTATAAACAGTACTGCTATCTCTCCTAGAGTATCAAATCCACGAAAATAGACCACTACAGTAGTGACTGCATTGGCTACACCATCTTGTGAATTTATCTCTAGCAGTTTCTCTCCTGCTCTTTTGACAGATTGTGGCATATTGTGTAACATTATATTGAGTATAGTGATAGCCAATAATGCACTAAGACCCAAGCCACTATAAGTCTGGACGGCTACATCTCTTTTTAGATTCATCTTGAAGCCTTTAGATGTTTGAGTGCCATCAAAAATATAACACTACTGATACCTGCACCTATCACTGCTTCTGTCAATGCGACATCTGGTGCTTGAAATATAAAAAATAGTACAACAGAACCTAGTCCAACACCCATAGATAAGACTATGGAGTCAGCTAATCTCTTCTCTACTATCGAAGCAAAAGCTACTATGATGATAGCTATAAATGATCCAAGTATGACTATGCCTATCATTGCGACTCCTCTTTGTAGTCTCTGAGTTCATCTATATCTTTCGGGTTTACATGTGGCACTCCTGCCTTGTGAGAGGCTCTAGCGATGACAGATGATGATAGGGGATTTGTCAAGAGTATAAAAGCACCTAGTAGCAGTAGCTTCAACGCCCAAGTCGGTTCCAAGCAGATGGCACCTGATATCACCAATATAGTACCCATAGTAGGACTCTTTGCTCCTACATGCATACGACTATATATGTCTGGCATACGAAGCAATCCTATGGCACTGATGATGAAAGCCACCATGCCTAGTACAATAAACAGATACCCAAGATATGTCAACATCTATATACCCCTCTCTATATATCTACCAAAGATGGTAGTACCTAAAAATCCTATAAGCCCAAAGACTAAGGCAACATCAAGATATATACTTCTCTTGAAATATATGGACAAGAGAACCAAAAGAGATACTGCCATCACACTGATCACATCAAAAGCAATAACTCTATCGCTAAGATCTGGCCCTTTGAGTAGACGGATCATACTCAACGACATGGCAAATAGTAGCATAATTGTTATAATTTCTATCATCATCACCCTTTTGAGTTATATGCCCTCTGCAATCATTGCATCTGCCACTTTTTTGAAGCCTGCGATATTGGCACCATCTACATAGTTGCCCTTTACGCCATACTCATTGGCAGTATATGCTACACGATTACATATCTCTATCATAGTCTCTTTGAGCCTAGCATCCACTTCATCAAAACTCCATCTTCTCATCTGTGCATTTTGACTCATCTCAAATCCACTCACAGCTACACCACCAGCATTGGCCGCTTTTGCAGGAGCAAAACATATCTCCTTCTTCAAGAAGTGGTTGATAGCCTCTGTGGATGATGGCATATTGGCACCTTCCGATACGCACTCACAACCATTTTTGACAAGTGCCTTAGCATCTTTGAGGGTCAACTCATTTTGAGTAGCACAAGGGAAAGCAGCATAACACTCTATGTTCCATACTGCATGACCACCTTTTGGATACTCAGATACTGGGATAAACTCAGATTCTGGATGCTCCTTGATATACTCTGCCAATGATACTCTACGATTGAACTTGAGGTCTTTAAGTAGATCTAGGTCTACACCTCTAGCATCATATACAGTACCTGTAGAGTCTGTACAAGTGACAGGTATAGCTCCTAGGTGATATAGCTTCTCTATAGCATGTAGTGCTACATTGCCTGCACCACTGACTACACATATTTTATCTTTGAGAGGCTCTCTCTTCTCTAGCTCTAGCATCTTTTCTGTAAAGTATATGACTCCGTATCCTGTAGCTTCAGGACGCATGAGTGAACCACCAAAGAAAAATGGCTTTCCAGTCAATACACCATCAAAGCTAGATGTAATCTTCTTGTATTCACCAAAGAGATAACCTATCTCTCTAGCACCTACACCTATATCGCCAGCTGGTATATCCACTCTAGCACCTATGAATTTATGCAACTCTTTCATAAAAGCAGAACAAAATCTCATCACTTCAAAGTCACTCTTACCTTTGGGGTCGAAGTCTGAGCCACCCTTGGCACCACCTATAGATAGACCTGTAAGGGCATTTTTGAGTATCTGTTCAAATCCTAAAAATTTCAAGATACCTTCATTGACTGATGGGTGAAACCTCAGACCGCCTTTGTATGGCCCGAGTGCATTGTTGAACTGTACTCTATATCCTGTGTTGACTTGGACATGACCGCTATCATCAAACCACTCTACTTTAAATTTGATAATCCTATCTGGATTGATAAGCCTCTTGACGATAGCATTATTTTTGTACTTTGAATCAGTCAAATATAGTGGTGTTATAGACAATAGCACCTCTTCCATTGCTTGGAAAAATACATCATCCTCTGCACAATTTGGATTGCGTAGTGTTGCTATGTACTCTTTAGCCTTATCCATCACATCTTTGTCAATTTTGTTTGCTTTTTTAGCCATTTTCTTATCCTTTTAATTTATTTGTTCTATCTTAAGATCAATCTACCTGCTGCTTCACCATTGATCTCCTCGAAAGCGACCTCGGCATCCACTGCTGGCTTATGATCTCTCAATACGGAGGTAAGATTACTAGCGACGAGACCATAGTTCCTACCTATAGGAAATATTATCTCTTTTATCTTTCTGTTTGTAATGGTATCTGCCAATGCATTCAATATGGAGTTGTATGCATTCTCGTTTGTGATATATTGGAGATAGTAGTCATTCATCACTTTGATATTGCCAATCCAAGCGATCTTTTCATCATTGGTCAAGTTGCTGTTGTTCTCAATATTGTCTGTATATTTTAATATCAACTCTTTGGTTTGTGCTTCACGATTACTGAAGATTTCATCTATATCGTGGCAATACATCTTTAACATCTCTGCCATCTGCATACCATTCAATTCCTGATATTTAAAATTTGCTAACTCAACAATTTCCTTATCTTCATGTTGCTCAATCAATGCCTCCAATAACTCTATAGCGGAGTTGATTAGAGTATATTTATCTGGTTTGTTTTGGTCGAACGAAACTCCATGTTGCGAGACTATCGGTTCAGCACCTACATATTTCAATTCCATACCATTTCCTTTGTGGTTTTGTTGATTATAGCAAATATAGCATAATCATCAACTTTATTGAGAGCTATTTAAAGCCTCAACCTAGTGCCAAGTGTAAATTTACACGATTTATCAGTAGCTTTTTGACTGCCCACACTACCACTTGTATGATTTTACTTATTGATAAATACCTCTACTACTTCAACTCACTCCAGCTGCTACCTATGGAGACAGAACACTCTAGTGGTACATCCAACTTATAAATATGTGCCATGGTGTATGCAAATCTCTCACCTATCTCCTCTGCCCTCTCCTCTACTACTTCAAAGATAAGCTCATCATGTATCTGCAGTAACATGGAGGCAGGTAGATTCTCCTCCTTGATGATGCTATCTATATCTAGCATAGATAGCTTTATGAGATCCGCTGCTGAGCCTTGAAATATAGTATTGACCCCTTCTCTTAAAAAAGATGCTTTTTGCATGCCATTGGCACTACTATAATCAAATATTCGTCTCCTGCCTAGAAGAGTCTCTACAAATCCCATATCTTTGACCTTTTCGTGTATACCCTCCAAGAAATTTTTGACTGTAGGAAATGATGCGAAATAGCTCGTGATGATATCTTTGGCTTCGCTAGTGGTGATACCTAGCTCATCAGATAGCTTACGGCTACCCATACCATATAGAAGACCAAAGTTGATAGATTTGGCGAAGCTTCTCTTCTCTTTGGCATTATCCTCTCCAAATAGCTTGATGGCAGTAGCCATATGTATATCACTACCTTTCTCAAAAGCCTCCATCAAAGCACTATCTTGCGAAAAGTGTGCCAATAGTCGCAACTCTATCTGAGAGTAGTCAATACTGACTAGCTTATATCCATTTTTTGCTATGAATGCCTCTCTTACACTTCTACCTAGTGGTGATCTCACTGGGATATTTTGCAAGTTTGGATCTCTGGAGCTAAGTCGTCCTGTGGCTGTGCCTGTTTGCAAAAATGATGTATAGATACGACTTTTTGGATCTTTTTTTGCCAATTTTAGTAGAGGGTTGATATATGTAGACAAGATCTTTTGATTTTCTCTGTATGAGAGTATTTTCTCTATGATGGGGTGTTCATCTTTGAGTGATAGCAATACCGCCTCATTGGTGCTATATCCTGTTTTTGTCTTTTTGCCACCTTTGAGTCCTAACTTTTGAAATAGTATACTGCCTAGTTGTTGTGTTGATCGGATATTAAATTCACTAGCACTTAGCTCATATATCTCTGCGGTAAGCTCTTGCAGAGAATGGGTAAGTTTGGTCTCTAAATTTTTTAGATTGTATTGGCTCACTTTTATACCCCGACTCTCCATGTCTATGAGTGTATTGACAAATGGATATTCTATGGTTTTAGCTTCATTTAGTAGATGTTCCAAACTAGCCAACTCCATAGCCTTTTTGATAGCAAAATACAGTAGCCTTGTCATCCATGCATCTTCGGCAGCGTAGAAAGTAGCTTCATCTATATCTACAGATGAGAAATCTTCTCCTTTTTTGACCATCTCTTTGAACGGCTTCATCTCATATTTGAAATACTTTTGGGCGAGTGCATCTAGCCCCACCTTTGTGCCAGGGTTGCTCAGCCATGCCATTATCATCGTATCGGCATATGGGACTATCTTTTCAAAATTGAATAAATTATATATCAATGATAGATCAAATTTGAGATTTTGCCCTACTACCTTATGACCAAGGAGTCTTCGCAGTGCTTTTTTGGCATCATCTATAGATACTTGATTATCTACACCCAAATAGTTGTGTCCTATCGGTACATAATATGCCTTATCATCATCCACACAAAAGCTAAATCCTACCATTTTGGCAACTTTAGTATCTAATCCTGTAGTCTCTGTGTCAAACGCCACTATAGCATCACTACCTATGGAGTCTATGACCTCTTGTAGACTCTCCATAGTATCTAGCTTGATAGCTTCAAATGATAAGTTATGCTTTGGTTTGGCAGGCTCGACATCATCAGCGAAGAGCTTAGATGGTGACTCATCTACTCCCACCATAGCCTTTTTGATAGCCTGTTTCATCTCATATCTTTCGAAGTCATCTATGAGGACAGAGAGATAGTTTTTCTCTTCAAACTTGAAGCTCTCGAAGTCACAAGCCTTAAATACATCACTTTTTAGTCTCACTAAATCACGAGAGGTAAATGCCATATTTTTATGCTCTAGCAGTAATTTTTTGATCCTAGGAGTGCCTGCATTATCTATATCGGCGTAGATATTTTCTAGCGTATGATACTCATTGATCAGCTTTGATGCCCCTTTGACACCTATGCCCTTGACACCTGGTACATTGTCGGCACTATCACCTACTATAGCTTGGAAGTCTACGAAATCCCTAGGGTGTACACCAAATTTCTCTATACAGGCCTCGCTATCTATATCTCTCTTTTTTACTACATCGACTATAGTGACTCTGCCATCATCTATGAGCTGATAGAGATCTTTGTCATGTGATACTATACGGACACTCATACCCTCCTCTAATGCCATCTTGGTGACGGTGGTGATGATATCATCCGCTTCATACCCATCTCGTGATAGATTAGCAAATCCCATCTCCTCTATCCAATCTATAGCGATAGGTAGTTGCTTTATGAGATCTTCTGGTGGTGCTGGTCTGTTGGCTTTGTACTCTGGGTAGATATCACTTCTAAATGTCTTGCCTTTGCTGTCAAGTGCAAAGATGATATAATCTGTAGTATGATCTTTTTTGAGTGAATCTATGAGATTTACAAATCCTGTCAATAGTCCTGTCGGAAACCCATCGGAGTTGCGTAGTGGTGGTAGTGCGAAGTAAGAGCGAAAGAAAAATCCAAATGTATCTATAATAGTGATAGTTTTCAATGTATAAGCCTTAAATTTTATCTGCTAATGATAGCATAAATTGTATATCTTGGCGATGATATTGTTTTTGTAGAACAACATCTTACTCTAACAATCAACTTTACAACAATGAAAAATTATTTTTACCCCATGATATCTACAGATATAGCTCCAATGTATACTGCATATCATCATCTAATTTGAGATTGTCGTACATCCACTCTATATATCTGTAGTCGTTATGTGCTATCTCCTCAATATGATCACCTTTGTACTTGCCAAAAGCAAATCTCTCTATCCTGACAGGCGTAGAGGAGAGGTGGATGAGTTTTTGGACTATCTCATCCTCATCTTTGCATCCATGTTTGCTCTCTACTTGTGATGAGAGTCTGTGTAGAAGTAGCTTCATCACCACTACATCACTCAGTGCCTCATGTGGCATGATATCCATGCCTAGCATTTGTCCGATCATAAACTCATCCTTGTATAGACCCAATCTATATCTAAGATATTGCAGTCTATAAGCATCTAAGTCAGCAAATAGATGCTTGGTGCATCTGAGAGTATCTATGATCTTCATATCTATATCTATACCCTCTCGCTTTAGCATAGATATATCTGATGGAGCATCATGGGCTATCAATACATTGTCGATACAGTTCAGTTCTTGGAGGCTTTTGTATCCATCTGTAGATGTAAGCTCTCTCTTGCCTACCAACATCTCTGGAGTGATATGGTGTACCTCTATAGCCTCATACATCATCACTTTATTACTACTGTTTAGCTCATTGTATATCTCTATCTCATCACTTTGCAGTGAGCCATGTAAAATCATCATACCTAGCTGTATGATGGCATCATCTGCTCTGTTGCCTGTGGCTTCTATGTCGCATAGTATATATTTTTTACTCATCAATGACGACTATTTCTAATGTTCTCTAATGTATAAAATAGATCTTTGTTGAACTTGGAATCGTTGCTATCCCTCTGCTTTTTTTGCTCCCTGTATAGCCAGTCTATCCAGCCAGAATCTATCTGCTCTATCTCGGCGATACTCTTGCCACTATGTTTGCCAAAATTTATCACCTTGATCTCTATAGGCTCTTGTGTAAGTGCTACCATTTTTTGCATTATCTCTTCGTAGCCCTGGAGGTTGTATCTCTCCATTATCTTTTTGTATATCTCTCTGAGTAGGAGTTTGAGTATCAGCACATCACCTATAGCATCATGTGCTTTGATCTCTACACCAAACTTAGCAGCTTCACTCTCCTCCTCGTCTTTAGAAAATAGCATATATCTAAAGCTCTGTAGCTTATGGTTGGGTACTTTGTAGCCATTGATCTCCTCACCTATCTCATAGAGATGCTTTACGCATTGTAGAGTATCTATGAG
>WFMX01000131.1 GCA_015488875.1 Campylobacterota bacterium
AGCCGTTGAGCATATCTACATCATTCTCTTCAGATAAGGCTAGCATCTTTTTGGCTGTGGCGTAGTCGTTGAGTCTAGTGTTGGAGTCTATAGTGAGAGGAAGTACATCTACCCCTGCTTCTTTGAACTCTTTGTATAGATTGTATACTTTTTCGTATGTCGGAAATCCACCCCTAGGCTGTACCAACATTTTATCAGACTTCTTAAACTTATGCGATATAAATAGGTTTTTGCTAGCCCCTCGAATGAACTCCTCCACCTCTGCAAAATCAAAACGATCTATATATTCGTTATTTAGTATAATCTCTCGCTCTCTCTGTAGTAGACTCATGCTCTCTTCTCCAAAAATCTCTCCAACTCATCAAGCCCATCATTGAGATCGGTTTGATGAAACACTAGATCAAATCCATATGCCCTAAACTTAGGTGGCAACTCCTCAGGATCCATCTCCCCTACTCCTAGATTGCCACCTATCATGAATGTCACATCTTTGAAATTATATTGGCTCTTGAGTATAGCTAGATCTCTACACCACCCTTCAGCCTCTCCATTGAGCGAAGATATCAAAAGCACATCAGCATCAGTCTCCACTACTGCATCTAAGAACTCTTCGAGATATGTGTTTACGCCGAGGTTAAATACTCTAAAACCTCTCTCCTCCAAAGATATATCTATCAATCTATTGGCAACCACATGTATATCATTGCCTACCACACCTGTAACTACTTTCATACCATCTACTTTGTAAAATTTTAAACACATTATATCTAAAGTAGTTGATAGCTCTATTTAATCTACATTTGCAAAGATATTTGATATAATAATTATCAAGAAAATATCAGGTGTATAGAGTGAAGACTATTTTTATATTTCTATTTTTGACTATGATCATCTATGGCGAAGCAAAGAAGCATCAGGGCAACAAAGATGAAAAAAATAATATAAACAATGTCATCACAAATATAGTAGAAAAGAGTACTTTGTCAAACTCCCCTATACCAAATCTACCACCTATAGATATCAAACATGATGGCAGTAATCTCACTTGCTATCCCATAAAAATGATCAAACAGAAATATCATAAAGAGAGAGTTCAGTACTACTGCATCAGTAGAAACATAAAAATATCAGACAATGATACAGTAGACAATATAGACAAAGATCACGGTCAAGTCGGGACAGAAAAGCTCATAGAGGCAGTCAAAGACAAGGCAGACCAAGGGAATACATATAAAGTTGATATCTTATTGTCAGATGCAAAAAAAAGTAGCTGGGCTGGCTTTTTTCTAAAAAGAGAACTAAAAGAAGGGGGTAGTTTATCAAGAATCGTAAACATTCTTTTGCCCGCAAAATACTACATTAGTTTCAGACCACAACTTGCAAACAATGGCGACCAAAAAGGTTTTAAATTTAGGGATGCAGGCTCAAGAGGTGGTTTTTTTTACTACAAAAAGTTTAGGAATGAGCTAGAGATTATGTTTCAGTATGAGGCTGGTATAAGCTTCAATAGCGATGTGCCATTCATCAATATTTCTGATGGTGATAACTCTTCTCGCCGTTTGAGCTATGCGTCTATGATGTATCAAGATTATAGTGTAGTTGTTGGTAAATATTGGTCTGCCTACTATGATGTAGCTGGCTTCACTGACAATTATATGGCTTTTGGGGCCCAATCGAGTGGTGCATTCAATAACTCCACCGATGGTAGTGAGTCAGGTACTGGTAGACCCGACAGAGTGGTGCAGATCAAAACAAAACAAGATCAATACAACATAAATCTACAGTACCAGCCCATGCACCCATCTACTGGCAATATTGATAGTGATTATAGCTATGGGATAGCAGGTAGCCTCGTATACAAATATTCCGATTTTATTCGCGTAGGTACATCTATATCATATGCAAGGTTTGAGGATATCACGCCTAGTATGAATGCCATAGGGATAGATGGAGATGACCAATCATATATAGTCGGCTTTACATATATGAAAGATAAATATAGCATCAACTCCACACTCTCATATACTAGAAACCATATGAATGATGATATGGGCTACTATTTTGACAGCATAGGTGCAGAACTATATCTTCGATATAAGATCAATGACTCTGTTCGTATAGTAGGTGGTGGAAACTGGATGATACCTACAGATGACAGCTATCTAGGCAAATACCGAATCAGGACAAATATCCTCTCACTACAATATACTTTTGGCAACAAAACATATGATGACCTAATCTACATAGAGGCATCCTCACCTAGAGGAAGATTGGCAAATGGTGATTAGCTAGATATCTCTTTGGCTATTGGTATGAGATATCTATTTGGTAGATAATAGAAAATCACAAA
>WFMX01000132.1 GCA_015488875.1 Campylobacterota bacterium
GGAGATGTGTATAAGAGACAGATTTATTTCGCGTACATTGTCTATCTCAAATCAAGTGATAACTGACCACTATGATGTGAAAGCAGATATGATTATAACACCTGAGAAGATATTGGCAGAGAACAGAAGCAAGATATAGCATATCAGTAGACAGGTATCTCTCTATAGTGATTATAGAACTATTGGGATATAAGTCAGATACTATTGTATGCTCTGTTCTTCTAAATATGGAGAAAATATGTTGATAGAAGTAGGGGCTAGTTTGCTTTCTGCTACTTTTGGTGCAGGTATTACATATATCTGGATCAAAAATAGTAGCAGTAAAAAGTTTAACTATATAGAGCTAGAAGCCAAAGCGAGAGCCAAGGCTATAGAGAATGAGTCGGAGCGAATGCTTCAAGATGCAAAAGCAAATATCAAAGAGAGTGAGCTTTCGCTAGAGAAGGAGTTTCAGCTTCGCATACAAGAGGTAGAGAAGCGAAATAGAGATCTCATACTAGAACAAAAAGATCTCCAAAGGGAACAAAACAGGATAAAGAAACTCCAATACAAACTAGATGACAAGAGTCACATACTAGATGAGCTAGAGAAAAAGAAGCACATCCAGATAGATAAACTTATCAGAAAGATAGAGCAGACCGCATCAATGACAGAGGATGAGGCAAAGAGGCAGATACTAGAGCAGGTAGAGACCAAATCTCAGTCCGAGATAGCTTCGATAGTCAGGAAGTATGAGCATAAAGCCAAAGAAGAGGGAGAGAAGAAGGCCAATTATATATTGGCTCAGGCGACCACTCGATATGCAGGTGAATTTGCAGGCGAGAGACTCATAAATCTTGTAACGCTACCTAGCGATGATCACAAGGGTCGCATCATAGGCAAAGAGGGTAGAAACATCAAAGCTTTAGAGATGCTACTAGGCGTAGATATAGTGATAGACGAGACACCAGGAGTGATACTTGTAAGTTCGTTCAATCTATACAGAAGAGCTATAGCCACTAGGGTTATAGAGCTTCTAGTAGAGGATGGACGGATACATCCAGGTCGTATAGAGGAGATACATGAAAAAGTAGAAAAAGAGTTTGAGCAAAAGATCTATGAAGAGGGGGAAAATATTCTCATAGATTTAGGGTTATTTCCTATGCATGAGGAGCTTATCAAGCTTCTAGGACGAATGAAGTATCGTGCTAGCTATGGACAAAATGCCCTAGCTCACACTCTCGAAGTAGCTAGACTAGCATCTGTGATGGCGGCGGAGATGGGTGGCGATGAGAAGCTAGCACTCAGGGCTGGTCTATTACATGACATAGGCAAGGCATTGACTCAAGATTTTGGTGGCTCACATGTAGACATCGGTGCTCAATTGTGCAGAAAATACAATGAACATCCGACAGTCATAAACGCCATATATGCACACCACGGTCACGAAGAGCCAGATAGTGTAGAGAGTGCAGCAGTATGTGCAGCAGATACACTCTCAGCAGCGAGACCAGGTGCGAGACGCGAAGTGCTAGAGAGCTTTACCAAAAGAGTCACAGAGATAGAGGAGATAGCTACTAGCAAAGATGGAGTCCAAAAGGCATACGCCATCAATGCAGGTAGAGAGCTTCGTATCACGGTAGATGCTGGAAAGATAGGAGACAATGAGGCTGCAATGCTAAGTAAAGAGATTGCTAAAGATATAGAAGAAAGGGTACAATACCCTGGTGAAATCAAAGTGAGCGTGATCAGAGAGTCCCGTTCAGTAAATTATGCAAGGTAAATAGATGGAAAAATGTACAGAGATCAAAGCGATGGTACGCATGGAAGAGCGTTATGAGGCACTTAGTTTAATGTTTGGAGATTGTCCAGATCTCAAAAAGCAGGTGATAGAGGCTATAGATACAGCCAAAAAAGAGAGTGGTTTGACTCCATTTATATTTGAAAAGATATCAAATGACCGTCCAGATATACAAGCCATATATGTAGAGTTCCAAGACGGCATACATCGTATAGAGGGTGATTTTTTTGAGAGGATACTAGAACTATTGGGTATTGAGCATTGCGAGAGTGGATTATGTTAAAGAGATTGATGATAGGGATGTTGATCCTGGGTTTTGTATCTGCTACGACTAGTAGTGCTGCAGAGGCAAAAAAGAGTGCTAAAACTACCAAGTCTACCAAATCCAATATAGTGACGCTAAAGACAAATCAAGGAGATATAGTATTGAGACTATTTCCAAAAGTCGCACCACTAGCAGTAGAGAACTTCTTGACTCACTCCAAAAATGGATACTATAATGGAGTCATTTTTCATAGAGTGATCAAAGGATTTATGATACAGACAGGCGATCCTCAGGGTACAGGAATGGGTGGAGAGTCCATATGGAAAAAAGATTTTAAAAATGAGTATGCACCTAATGTAGTCTTTGACAAGCCATTTCTATTGGCTATGGCAAACAGAGGACCAAACACAAATGGAAGTCAATTTTTTATCACCACAGCAGCTACACCACATCTAAATGGTGGCTACACTATATTTGGCGAAGTGATCAAAGGTCAAAAAGTAGTTCGCAAGATAGAGAGTGTATCCACATCACAGCCAGGTGACAAGCCACTGTTTAAGCAAAGCATCAAAAAAGTAGTAGTGAAGTAGTCCGTTGGATATAGCATCTATCAGAGTGGAGCGACAGAAGTGGCTCACTTGGAAAAATATACTACCTAGGCAGGAGGCAATAGCATCCCTCCCTGAGCTAGAGCTAGAGAGTATATCACTAGGTGACACAGTAGAGATCAATTTCAAAGATATCACACCCACACAAGAGCAGACTATATATAGTGTAGCTAAAACCCTTATGCCTTGGCGTAAAGGTCCATTCAAGATATCGCAGACTTTTATAGATAGTGAATGGCAAAGCTTCATCAAGTACAATCTGCTAGAGCCACACTTTGATCTCAGAGACAAGATAGTGGGAGATATAGGATGTAATAATGCCTACTATCTCTTCCGTATGGAGAGTCACAAACCCAAAAAATTGGTAGGCTTCGATCCATCAGCTATCATCTACTCACAGTTTCAATTCCTAGACCACTTCATCAAAAGTGATATAGTCTATGAGCTGTTGGGTGTGGAGCATATAGAGTATTATGAACATAAGTTCGATATACTCTTCTGCCTAGGTGTCCTCTATCACCGTAGTGACCCTATAGCGATGCTAAAATCTATCTACAAAAGTCTCAACAAAGGTGGCGAGCTTGTACTAGATACATTTATGATAGATGGAGATGAAGAGATATGCCTCACTCCCAAAGATAGGTACTCCAAGATACCAAACATCTACTTCATACCCACCGTAAAAGCC
>WFMX01000133.1 GCA_015488875.1 Campylobacterota bacterium
ATCTAATAGATATCATAAAAACAGAATTTAGTGACTTTCAAATATTCTTTTTCACTCATGACAAAGGCTTTTTGAAATACTCAAAGGCAAAATGTCTTGGAAAGCTTTTGAGATATATGTAGATGAGGATGAAGAGGGCTTTGAAAAACCATACATTAAAAAATCTCTAAACTATTTTGAGAGTGCAATAAAACATTTTGATGAGTATGATTATCCTGCTTATGCCAACTATTTACGAAAAGAAGTAGAGAGACTCAGAAGCATCAAAGAGAGACAAGAGCGTAGTCTATATGGCGAGAATGAGATCTTTAAAAAAATCAAAAAAACACTATTGCGATTTGATTTGACCGATGAATCTCAAAGTGGAGAGATAAGAGGCAAGCTCATTGGGTTCAAGAGAGGATTGGAGAGAGACTCTTCTGTAGAGATAGATTTGAAAAATATACGAAGTATCACAGATAGGATTTTAAATCCATACGCCCATGATGACACCTCTAAACCTTTGTATAAAAAAGAGCTAAAAGAGGCTATAGGTATTATTGGCAAACTAAGAGAAGAGATATGAGATCAATACAAACCATTGATCTGAGTATCTGAATCCATCATAAATAGAGCATTGTCTACTACCTCTTCGCCTTCACTTAGCCCTTTTGTCACCTCGTAATACTCTCTATCTAGTGGCTTGACCTCTATCTCTATGGGGTCATATTCGCCCTGGAACTCCGTAGCCAAAAATGCATACCACTTGCCATCTTTTCGTATAGTTGCCTTGCGAGGTATCACCAATCTCTCTTTGGAGCTGTCAGATATTGTGATGGTGGTGTAGCTACCTATTGTTAGCTTGCCATCACTGTTTGCTACCTCTAGCCTGAGTGTTGCTGTGGCATCTTTGGGGTCTAAGGCGGGGTAAAATAGTAGCTTTTTTGCCTTATAGCTTCTATCTGCACCTTTTGATCGTATCTCGAAGCTGTTCCACTTACTTATCAAGCCTATATCTTCTTGATATATCTTGGCTTCTACCCATATAGTATCTAGGTTTACTATCTGAAATGCTCTCTCGCCCCTTTTGAATGATGAGCCGTTATTGACCCTCTTTTCAAATACCCATCCCGATATAGGGGAGATGATATCTGTATATTGGGAGCTTTTGCCACTTTTTCTGATATCATATATCTCTTTGCTAGGTATACCGAGTAGCTCTAGTTTGAGCTTGGCACTTTGCTTCATAGCAGCACTTGACCGTGAGTTGTTGAAGTTTATAGAGTTGAGATAGTCTTCCTTGGCTTGTAATACTTCTGGAGAGTATACTGTAGCTAAAGTGTCACCTTTTTTAACTATGCTGTATAGATTATCAGCGTATAGTTTCTCTGTATATCCACTATATCTAGGTGATATATCATATATGGACGATTCATCTACTTTTGTATATCCATAGTATTTTTTTGATTTTGATGATTTGATTTTGATGATTTTGCTCTTCTTGACATTGAAGAGTTGCTTTACTGTAATCCTCTGTGTAGCATTGCTATCTGCTATGAGTAGTAGTGGTGCGATGATAAATGGTAACACTCTGATATATATCTTCATAATGGTCTCTTTTCTCTGTGTTGGATTTGCATTTAGATACCGATATTATCATGATTTGCGTGTAGGTATTGTGTAAATGAGACTATTTTCTTATCTTTTCGATCCCCAATCCTGCACTGTCAGGTATGTATATCCTCGACTCATCAAATATTACTCCACCGTCTATGGGGTTGTATCTACATAGGTTTACCGCATCTAGGTCAAGCATAGTGATGATGTCTGACTTTGCAGATGCTACATGCACTCCTGCACCTACAGATACGCCACCCTCTAGCATGCACCCTAGCATACACTTGACACCATAACTATCTGCCAAATCGGCAAGTTTGAGTGCATTTGATATACCTCCGCACTTTGCTAGCTTGATATTGACGAAGTCTATAGCTTGCTCATCTAGTAGTCTTTTGGCATCATCTAGCGTAAATATAGACTCATCTGCAAGTATAGGTGTCTCAACTCTCTCTCTTATATACTTCAAAGCACCTATATCGTCTACTTTGGTTGGTTGTTCTATAAGCTCCATTTTGACCCCCCTACCCTCCAATGCCGTCAGTATCTCTACGCTATCTTTTCTACTCCACCCTTGATTTGCATCTAATCTCAAAGTGATATCATTTTCTACCGCTTCATCTATAGCGATAACCCTATCTATATCTAGCGATAGCTCTCCGCCTACTTTGATTTTGAGTATCTTATAGCCCAAAGAGAGAGCATCTCTAGCATCGGTCACCATCTCCTCTACGCTACCCAAAGATATCGTGATATCAGTCTCAAACTCTCTCTTGCTGCCACCTAAATATTTATATAACGGTTGATGATAACTCTTTGCCTTTAGATCATATAATGCTATCTCTAGTGCTGATTTGGCGGTAGTATTTTTCAGTATACTCTCTTGCACTATCGTTATAAGGTTCTCGAAATCATCTATATCCCTACCTATCAATAATGGTGATATATATTCTATGACCGCTCTCATAGTGCCTATGGTTTCACCTGTGATGAGAGCAGTAGGAGCCCCTTCACCATAGCCTATATGCTCACTATCGGTATGTATCTTGACTACGACATCTCTCAAAGACTCGACATGGCGAAGTGCTGTATGAAATGGTCGCTTCAAAGGTGCATTGAGTATCTTAGTCTCTATGTGGGTGATGATCATTGACTCAACTCCTCTTCTAGCTCTAGTACTTCTAAGTATCTATCGCTAAGCTCATCATAACTCTTTTGATACTCTTCCAATTGAGCAGACAACTCCACCAACCCCTTGTCTTGATAACACTCTGGATCATACAGGCATTTGTTGATCTCATCTATCTTTTGCTCCAACTCATCTATCTGTTGAGGAAGCATATCTAGATCCCTCTGGTCTTTATAGCTTAGTTTGGTTTTTACTTTTGCTTCCTTCTGCACTTTTGGCTTGACACTCTCTATCTTGACCTCTTTTTGGAGTTTGCTAAGTTCGCCTAGCTCTTTCTCTATGGCTAGATACTCTGTGTATGATTGATATGACTCCTCTATCACTCCATCGCCCTTAAATATGAAGAGTTTGGAGGCTATCTTGTCTATGAAATATCTATCGTGAGAGACGAAAAGTATAGCTCCAGGGAAGTTGATGAGCTTCTCTTCTAGTATATTGATAGTCTGTATATCTAGGTCGTTGGTAGGTTCATCTAGTATGAGGCAATCTACCTTTTTGGTGAGCAGTAGTGCTAGAGCTACACGGTTCTTCTCTCCACCACTAAGCATTCCTATCTTTTTGTCTAAGAACTCTTTGGGGAATAGAAATGATTTGAGGTATCCATATACATGCATATTTTTACCCTGTACCGATATGATATCTCCGCCATCAGGACAAAATGTCTCTATGAGTCGCTTATCATCATCTAGCATATCACGATGCTGATCGAAGTATCCTATAGAGAACTCCCCTTTTTTGATGATGCCACTAGATGGCTTGAGTCTACCTAGCATCAGATGAAGTAGAGTAGATTTGCCAGAACCATTGTATCCTACTATAGCTATCTTGTCTCTTTGCAATATCCGTGTGGTTAAATCATGTATAAGCTCTCTACTACCTATGCTATAGCAGACATCCTCTAAGTCAAAGAGCATCTTCTTTCTCGATACGCCCTCTTCTCGATTGAAGTGCTTCTGTTCTCTCTCTAGCTCTATCATCATTTTGTTTATCAAGGTCGGATTGGTTTTGGCTTGATCTCTGAGGTCAAAGACCCTCTTTTTGCGTCCTTGATTTCTCTTTTCTCTTGCTCTTACGCCTTTGCTTAGCCATGCCTCTTCTTGCTTGAGTAGTCGCAGGAGATTATCATGTTCTTTTTTCATCGAGTGCATTCGCTCCTCTTTGAGATGTAGGTAGCTCTCATATCCACCTTGATAACTTACTAATTTTTGGTTCTCTACTTCTACTATCCTCGTGGCTATGGTATCTATGAAGTGTCTATCGTGAGATATCAGAAGTAGTGTAAACTTCTCTTTGAGTAGCATCTCCTCTAAGAATTCTACCATGTATACATCCAAGTGGTTGGTCGGCTCATCTAGTAGCAGTACATCTGGCTTTTTCAGTATGAGTGATGCTAATGCCACTCGCCTCTGCTCACCACCAGAGAGGGTGACAACCGCTCTATCTTCATACTCTTTGAGCTTAAACTCTTGTAATACTCTCTCCACCTTGTCATCCAAATTCCAAGCATTGTGATGATCTAAAAATGCAGAGACTTTGGCATGTCTAGCCAATAGCTTTTTGTTATCAAAATCTGTAGCCAATTGCTCCGTGAGAAGCTCATACTCTTTTTTAGCCTCTTGCAGAGTGGTAAGTTCATTTTCTATGGCTTCACGGACATTGAGATGATCGGCGAAGTGTGGCTGCTGCTCTAGCATCTCTATATCTATAGACTTGTCCACTACTCGTCTACCCTCTGTAGGCTCTTCCTCCCCAGTAGCAAGCTTCATAAGTGTCGATTTGCCACATCCATTTTCTCCTATGATAGCTATCCTCTCCCCCTCATTGAGATGGAAGTCTACATCATCTAAGAGAAGTTTGATATCGTATTGCTTTTTTATATTGAAGAGGTTGATAAGTGCCACGAGTGATCCTTTGTATTTAAAGGGTGATTATACTATAAGTTGACAAAAAAGATAGATTTTTAAAGATGGAATAGCTTTTCAGTTTTTGCCTTTTTGGTATGAATATGTTAAGA
>WFMX01000134.1 GCA_015488875.1 Campylobacterota bacterium
ACTGATAATTCTGCATTATGCTTGCAGTGCATTTACATAGATCTCTTCTAGTCTTTGTGCTACTGTTTTGGGATTGTGACATCTCTCTATCCTCTGTAGTGATTTGATACCCTTTTCTTTGATAGTCTCTCTACGGGGCAATATATCATCTTTGATGATACGATAAAGCTCTTTTTGGATTGTATTACTTAAAATCACTCTCTCATCCTCACTTTTGCATATGCTGTTTCCATTCACATCCTTGGGAATATTTATGATCCAGCCACACACATCATCATTGATCTCTGGTAGTGCTCGTATATCTGTAGATATGACAGGAGTCCCTGAAGCTTGTGCCTCTAGTACAGAGTATCCATAGGTATCGGCGATAGTTGGAAGCAATACAAGATCTACATCTTTCATTAGTTTGAGTACTTCCTTGTATGGAATATATCCCAATAGCTCTATCGACTTACTATTTTGTGAGATCTCCTTTTTTAAATTTTCGATATCTTCTAAACTCTTTTTTGTAATGTTGTCAAGTTGAAATATAGAGACTATACTTAATTTTACGCGATACCCTTCATTGTGTAGTTGAGTAATGACTCTGACAGACTCTAGTCCACCTTTACTAAAAATATCATTTCCAACAAGTAAAAAATGGACTATGCTATTATCTAATACCTTTTCTGAGTAGCTCTCTATGAGGAGTTTCTGGGGAGGATGTATAATGGTCATTTTTGCCGATATTTTATTGTAATACTGAGGATAATGTAGTTTTAGGTATCTCTCTTGTATGGCGTATGTAGATTTTGAAAATGCTATGATTTGCTTGCAACTAGTTGATGCTATCCTACTCATCAGATAGTCATTGATAAAGGTTCTATGATTATGGTTTCTTGGTAGCGTTGTTTCAAATGTCGAAACCCAAGGCCTACTAGAGAAACTTACTCCATTGAATAGATGTATCACATCAACACGGTTGATGTTTGCATCATAAAAACTATGTAAAGCCCTATAGTCCACATGCTTAAAGAGTTTGTACACAATATGTGCATAGAGTTTAAATATATCAACTATCTTGCAAATTTTTACAGTATCGTAGGGTAGATCAATTATATTTCTTATGATTGGATAGTGCTTATGCAAGACTCCTACTCTTGTCTTTTTGATCTTTGCTCCTCACCTCTATTTGATATCACTCATCTTATCTACAGCCTCTCTGGCATCTCATCCTTAAATGCTATCTCTTCAGCTTTTGATAATATCTCCAATGCACCATCTAAGATCATGTCATGGGCTAGTTCTGCTCCTAGCATTTGGCAAAAGTCTAGCTTGCCATTGACCTCTTTCTCCATGATATTTTTGCCATTGGGGTAGCCTAACATCGCTTTGATGGTGATATCTTCGCCATCTATGAGTGCATTGACTGCTACGGGTGCTGAACACCCTGCACCTATCTTTGAGACAAAATCTCTCTCTAGTTTGCTACAGATATAGCTAGGTTGGTCATTGAGGCTTTTGGCTATCTCTTTGATCATCTCATTGCCACTTACTATCTCTATGCCTAGTGCAGCTTGACCCATAGGCGGTATCATAAATGATAACTTTTCTACGAATGGTATGTCTTTGAGTAGGTCAAGTCTCTCTAGACCGATATATGCCAATACTATAGCATCATATTGACCTTCAGATAGTTTCCTGAGTCTTGTATTTACATTACCTCTGAGATCTCTGACTGTGAGGTCTGGTCGCTTCTGGAGTAGTTGCATCCTTCTCCTGAGACTTGTAGTGCCTACTACGGCACCTTGGGGTAGCTCATCTAGATTTTTGTATTTGTGAGATAGAAGTACATCGCTCTGATCTTCTCTCTTTGTGATGGCGATTAACTCTAATCCGTCAGGTATATATGTCGGTACATCTTTGAGTGAGTGGACGGCTATATCTGCATTGCCTGCTAGCATCTCATCCTCTAGCTCCTTTGTGAAGTGACCTTTGCCACCTACGAGTGCTAGTGGCTTATCTAGTATCTTGTCGCCACGACTTGTGATCTCGTTGAGAGATACAGTGATCTCTGGAAAACTCTTCTCTATCCTATCTTTAATATGATATGCTTGCCATAGAGCAAGATTGCTTGCTCTAGTTGCTATAGTTATATTTGTCACTAATTTTGCCTACTTTATAAGAAGTTTGTATCTATCTCTCATCTTGTCCCATTTGCCATCTACAAATACCGTAGGAGTGCCTGAAACCATCAGCCTTGAAGCAGCCTTTTCATCCTTTTTGATGACATCAAATACTTTTGGAGCATTGATCTGCCCTATGGTCACAGGAAAACCTGTATGATCTTTGACTGCTTTTATGATTTTCTCTACATTTGTTTCTCTCGGATCTATCTTTAATGAATAGATCTTCTCTACTATATCGTTGCGACCAAGCTCTTGTGCTACATGCATGATGCGAACCAACACTTGTGATACGGGATGTAGCTGTATCAGTGGAAAGTGATAATAGTAGAGTGCTATAGTATCTGGATGTTCTTTGGCTGCTTTCATGATCTTGGGAACCATGTCTATGCAGAATGGACATTGTGGATCTGAAAATACTAAAATCTTATGTTTTGCATTTTTATTTCCGAATAATAAGTGTGCATCATCGTACAGAGATTCAGGAACAGTAGGTCTCAACTCTTTGGCATAGTTGATATTTTTTTTTCTGTTCATCAATACTGGTGTTGCTAAGTCACCATTGATAAATATAATCTGCGGTGCAGAGAGTTTTTTGCCTTGATACTCTAAATTCATCACAGTCAGATAGGCTTCCCATCCTTCCATATCCTTGATCTTGACAACCTCCAACACATCTAAACTCTCTACTTTTATGGATGGTTTCGAGATTATATACCTCTTTGCAAAACTTATAAGCTCATCATTACTTACTTTGGCTTGAACTGTTGTCGTGATCAACGCAGTGATCATCAATAACTTCGACATCAATGACATCATCATCTCCTTTTTGGTTAAAATTTGGTTTTTCGGGTGTAATTGTAGCGATAAATTGTAAATAGAGTGTGTATCCAAGTGCTAATACACCAAAACTATCACTTAATATACCAGGAATTATCAACAAAACAGAACCCAACACATATGACATGCTCGCATTTTGAAAATTTTGTAGATCTAGCTTGCCTCTAGATACGGCATTGAGGTTTCCCATGATGGCATAGCTAGAGTTCTTCAGTAGTGTAGTACCTAACATGATGGTGCCGATGATCCATACAACACTCCATAATGCACCTATAGACTCTACGACTTTAAGTGATAGTATCAGCTCTGCAAGCAGAAATGGAACTATGAGAAATATCATAATATCTCTTTCAATTTTGTCAATATATCATCAGTAGATATCACCATCTTTTCTAATCCATCTCTTTTTACTATCTCCACATTGCCATCAGACAAGTTCTTGCCTATTACAAGAGCCAAGGGTGTACCTATGAGTTCAAAATTTTTCATTTTGAAGCCAAATCGCTCTTTTGTGTCATCTAGTAGTACTTCTATACCATCATCGCTAAGTTTGGTATATATCTCTTCCCCTAGTGCTACTTGCTCTTCATTTTTGATATTGGATATGATGATAGTCAATGCAAATGGTGTAGACTCTTTCGTCCATATACACCCTCTATCATCATGATGCTGCTCTATGATCGCCGCCAATAGACGACTAACACCTATGCCATATGTACCCATCTCATATGGCTTTGATTTGCCATTCTCATCCAAAAATGTAGCAGCTAAAGGCTCGGAGTATTGTGTACCTAGCTGAAATATATGACCCACCTCTATGCCCTTGGTATGTCGTAGTGGAGCTTGGCAGTGAGGACAGGAGTCACCCTCCATGACAGATACTAGATCCTTATAGTTTGCTTCATATCCTTTGAGATCTATGCCTACTAGATGATAGTCTAGCTCATTGGCACCGCATATCAAATGGGTAGCATCTCTAAGCTCATTATCAAACACTACCTCTACACCATCAGGTACTATAGTGGGACTCATATAACCTGCTACAAGTCCCACTTCACTTAGCTCCTCCACAGATAGATCTGCCAATTCATTGGCGTTGATGGCATTGCAAGCTTTTATCTCTTGCAGTTCATCAGAACCTCTAAGTGCATAGAGTACAATTCTGCTCTCTCCACCATCAAATAGTGCCTTTTTGGCTACGGTTTTTATGAGATAGTATGGGTCTACTCGAAAAAATTGGCTAAGTGCTTCTATGGTGGTAGTATCTGGAGTATGAAACTTAGCATATAGTGCTTCAGGTGGCTCCACATCACATACTTTGGCTTCTCTAGTGGCTGCCTCTACATTGGCACTATATCTACACTCGTCACATACTACTATGGTGTCCTCTCCACTATCTGCCAATACCATAAACTCTTTGCTACCGCTACCACCGATAGCACCACTATCTGCCTCTACTACGCGAAACTCTAGACCTAACCTCTCAAATATTCGCCTGTAAGTCAGCTCCATATTGGCAAACTCTCGTTTCATATCCTCTGTGGACGAGTGGAAGCTATATCCATCTTTCATCAAAAACTCTCGTCCTCGCATCAAGCCAAATCTAGGTCTGATCTCGTCACGAAATTTTAGATTGATCTGATATAGATTGAGTGGTAGTGCTTTGTAGCTCTTGACGCTCTGTTTCACTAAGTTGACCATCATCTCTTCATGTGTAGGACCCAATACGAAGTCATTATTTTTGCGATCCTTAAATCTCAAAAGTTCTTTGCCGTACTTCTCTAGTCTACCACTCTCTTGCCAGTAGCTAGCAGGTGTCACAAATCCTAAACTTACTTCTTGGCATCCCGCCTTGTCTAGCTCCTCTTTGACTATAGCCCTGACTTTGTCTAGTACTATTTTGCCTAGTGGTAGAAAATTGTAAAGCCCACTCCCTACGCCTTGGATAAATCCACCTCTCAAAAGATAGATATGACTAGCCAAGGATGCATCGTTTGGAGTCTCTTTTGTGGTAGGTATCAGCAGTTGTGTAACTCTCATGATCTATATCCTTTATGGTGATCTTTTTTGTACTTTTTGTAGTTGATATTTTCAGTATCTATATCAAATATATTTTTGAGTGACTCTACGCCACCTGCACCCTCTTTCTCTCGTGAGCTTTGACGCATTTTGACTGTAGGTTTGTGTAGATATCTGTTGAACATCTGTAGGGCTAATTTCTTGATATTGGCTTCATACTCTTGTGGCACAAAGCCCTTTTTGATGGCTCTTTGCATCTCTATCTCTATCACCTCATCTACTTGTAGACGCATATCTCTGATGACAGGTTCTACGGACAATGCTCTGAGCCATTGAAAGAAATCATCTCGATATCTATCTACAATCTCACTAGCTTTTAGAGCCTGTTCTTGACGAAGAGCATGGTTGCTAGCAGAGATATCTTTGAGGTCATCTATACGAAATATCCGTAGCCTGTCTATCTCCATATCTTCTATGTCTCTTGGTATAGCCATGTCAAACCATAGTCGCTTGATATCGTGATCCTCTACCATCTCTTTGGTGATGACTGTATCGGGAGATGATGTAGCAGAGAAGAGAAGTCTGTATCGGTTGATATATTTAGATAGATTTTTTACCACATCTACCTTGACATTCTCTCCTAGCTCTTCAGCTAGCTTCTCTATCTTTTCTAGATCTCTACCTATGAGTACTACATCACATCCTGCCCTTAATAGATGTTTTGCAGCCAGTTTACCCATATCTCCTGCACCTACCACTACGCCTGTCATACCTGCTAGATTGTCACTCATTATATCTGCTGCTTGTGCTACGGCTACAGATGCTATAGAGATGGGGTTTTGTGATATGTTGGTGACATTTCGCACCTCTGCTGCACACTTGACTGCATATGATATGATACGGTTGAGTTTTCTACCAGCAGAGCCATTTTCATGTGAAAATCTAAATGCCTCTTTGACTTGCCCCGTGATCTGTGACTCACCTATGACGAGAGAATCGAGTGATGATACCACAGAAAAAAGGTGTCTTATGGCATCCTCATCATCTACCTTGTATGCTATAGACTCTAGCTCATAGAAATTGATGCCACTACTCTTTGAGAAGAGACCCAATATGGCATGGTATGTAGCGAAGTTGTCTCTAGTGGCAGCCACTATCTCTATGCGGTTGCAAGTAGAGACTATAAATACTTCATGGATAAAGTCAAAACTCACCAACCTGTCGAGCATTTTCTTCTTGTCTGCGTCATCTCGAAATGCCAACTTTTCTCTACTTGATAGTTCACACTTCTTGTAATTGAAACTTACTACCTGATAGTACATTAAAAGCTCCTATCTATCATATCTTTGGCTATACCACTTAGGGCGGGTTCTCCAGCTTCTTGCATCAGCTCTATGGCTTCATCTATCAATTGTTTCGCTTCACCATAGCTCTGCTCTACGATATGATATTTGTGCATCTGCGACTTTATCCACTCTTGATCTTTAGTGGACAATCTTTTGGCATGTAGTGATACTAGCCTGCTCCTATCATCTGCTGAGAGTTTCTCATATAGATAGATATATGGTAGCGTAGTTTTGCCCTCCACAAAATCATGAAGAGCTGGTTTGCCTAGAGTTTTACTGTCTGATGTGATATCTAGCAAATCATCTATCATTTGAAATGCCAAACCTAGATTGCGTCCATATATACGATATGGCTCTACTCTCTTGCCTGCTAGTATAGCCGCTGCTTCACTGCTAGCTTCTATGAGTGAAGCTGTCTTTTGGTATATCATCTTCATATATAGAGATTTGTCTATGTTGAAACTCTCAGATAGTGTGACATCATTTAGCTCACCTAAACTCAGCTGCGTTACTGCATTGGAGATGACTTTGGATACATTCTTGTCTATATCGTTGAGTTCATAGAAGCCCTTTGAATAGAGTATATCGCCTAGCATGATAGCTGTTTTATTGCCATATAGTGCATTTATGGATGGCTGATTGCGTCTCGTATAGGCATCATCTATCACATCATCATGTAGTAGACTAGCTGCATGTATCATCTCTACTGTAGCCGCTGTCTTTGTGACCCTCAGGCTATTGCCTGCTATCTTCAATATCAGCTTTGCACGAAGTCGCTTGCCATGTGGAAGCTTACGATATAGCCTCACCACATCTCTATCATCTAGCTCTATTATATACTGCTCTATCTTTCTCTCTACTGCACTTAACAAATCAAATCCTAATATAATCTATCTTGCTCTATCTTATCAACTCTATTCGCACTGTGTTACTATATTGCCGACTAACTCCAGAAAGATACTATTTGTCCTATCCTCTAGCTCTGGATCTATCACCATTGACTTCAGTAACCTCTCCTGCTCATCCTCTAAGTCTCTCTCTTCGAGTATCTTCTCAGCTATAGCTAGCCTCTGAAACATCTTTTCGATCTCCATCTCTACTATATTTTCGTTAGCTGTCTTTGCTATGGCAAAATAGTTGCTTTTCGGTGTACCTACAAACGCATCATCATCATCAAAAATATTCATATCTTTTTAGTCCTATCTGTAATTTGAAGATGATTATATCAAAAATGTATTAATCTATGCAATATATATCACTCTTGCTTGATATCTGTATATCTTTTTAAGGGTTTTGGGTGCGGTGGAGAGATCAACTGACTTAATCGATATATTTTTATACCAAAGTCTAATTTGAATTAAACAATCCCCTCTTAATAAACTCATAATAACCATGATTCAAACTTTGAATCTCCTCTTTTACTTTCAGAAATGTTTCATTATCATTTTTCCTATTGAGAAAAGATTCCAACAACTTATTAAAAATAAAATAGTGTCC
>WFMX01000135.1 GCA_015488875.1 Campylobacterota bacterium
GAGACCTCTTTAAGTGAGATTGTTGCTACTTCGCTTATAGAGGGTGAAGAGCTAAAGCGTGACAGTGTACGCTCCTCTTTGCATAAAAAGCTCAATATCGCATGTAACAGAGAAGATACATCTACCAAAAAGAGTGACTCTTTAACAGAACTCTACCTTGACAGTCGGTTTAATCAAAATAAATTAACAGTAGAGAGACTGCACAGATGGCATGAGGCTATTTTTGAGTCTTATGAGTCTGTTTTGTATCCTGTCAGAAGAGGTATTTTTAGAGATCATGACGATATGCAGATAGTATCAGGCTCTATTGGAAGAGAGAAGGTGCATTATGTAGCGATGCCTCATAAGATCATAGAGTCATCACTTCAGCATTTGATAGAATACATCAACAGTAGTACCGAAAATTTTATTGTCAAAAGTGCCGTTGCTCATTTGTGGTTTGAGTCTATTCACCCTTATGATGATGGCAATGGACGCATAGGTCGAGCCATTGTCAACTATATTTTGTCCAAAGATGGAGGATTGGATAACCGATACTACTCCATATCTTCAGCAATCAACCAAGATAGAAAGGGCTACTACGATACGCTTGAACAGAGTCAAAATCTACTCTATAACCCAAATTTAGAGACTACAGAGTGGATAGTGTGGCATACAAAAAGCATAAAAAGGTCCATAGATATTTCACTTAGTAATATTGAACAAGTCATAAAAAAGACGCGATTTTATGACAAAATCAGATACATAAAACTCAATGAGAAACAGAACAAAGTGATTAACAGACTTCTTGATGTGGGAGAGGGTAACTTTGAGGGTGGTTTGACCAATAAAAAATATAGAGCCTTAACCAAAACAGACGCTGTAACTGCCTCTAGGCATCTTAAAGACCTACTCAATAAAGGTATAATAAAAGAGATAGAGGGATACGGAGGAAGAAATACTCGTTATGAGTTGCTGTTCTAAAACTCTTGCAAAATCGACATATTATTTCAAGTTGAGACGATATAATGGAGAGATAAGATTTTGTGGAGGTGTGATGTGAGTAGATATCTATATGGTGCTAGCGTACAGGGGATACAAGGGTTTATCTTTGCAACCAATAAGCTTCAAGAGATTGTGGGGGGTAGTGAGATTGTCAAGTCTATATCGAAAAAGTTTGAAGAGATTTCAGGCTATGAAGAGGGAGATGAGCATATCCTCATCAATACAGCAGGGAATATAAAAGCTATATTTAACTCTTATGAAGAGTGTCAAAAAGTAGCTTTAGGGTTTGGTAAGATCATCTCTCAAAAAGCGTATGGGATTACACTCTCACAAGCCGTGGTAGAGTTTGATGGAGAGGCTAAAGACTACATAGATGTGTTAGAAAAAAGATTGAAAATACAAAGAAATAAGCCATCTATCCCTTTGGATATGAGTATCAATATTATGGAGCTTAATCCAAGGACGGCAAGAGCTAAAGTAAATCAAGATGAAGATATGGCAACTTCTCAAAAATTAAAAGCTAATGAAGAGTTTTATAAAAAAAATCCTAGTGTAGCAGAGTTTAAAGATTTCTCTTATATGAAAAATAGCAAAGGGAAAATAGCTGTTATTCATATAGATGGAAACGGCTTAGGAAAGATAGTCAAACAGTTAGGGGATAGACTTAGTAAGTTTTCAATAGACTTAGATAAAGCTACCAAAAAAGCAGTCAAAGATGCCAAAGAGGACTCTATGCACATTAGAGAGGTTATTGTAGGTGGTGATGATGTTACAGTAATCTGCAATGCTAATGATGCTTTGGATTTCACGAAGAACTTTTTAGAGAATTTTGAAGCTAATACAGCATTTATCAAAGGTTTAGAGCTAAAAATAGATGATAAGCAATTAGAAAGATTGACAGCCTGTGCAGGGATAGCCTACTGTAATGAAAAATACCCTTTTCACTATGCCGTTGATTTAGCAGAGGCTCTTTGTGGAGTCGCTAAAAATCACTCAAATAGAAAAGACTCTTGCCTGATGTTTCACAATATCCAAAGTGCAAGTTATCAATCTTGGGATAAATTTGTAGAAGATGAACTTACTATTTCAGAAAATGTAAAATGTGATTTTGGTGCTTATTATCTAAACCAATCTCCAAAAATAGAGGACTTTATAGTAGTTTCAGAAAATTTAAAATTAAAAGAGTCTCCTTCTAGTAGGCTTAGAGAGTGGCTAAGTGAACTTTACAGAAGTGATATAAATGCTAAAAATCTATTAGATAGAATAGATAAAATTTATGAGAACAAAAAAGAGTTCAAGAAGAGTATATTTAA
>WFMX01000136.1 GCA_015488875.1 Campylobacterota bacterium
GATTTGGTTGGAGTATAGATAGAGATTGGATAGTGCCTTGTTATGGTGTAGTGCCATCTATCAACTTCTCGATAGAGGCATATAGCGATATAGGTGATGGTGTGATAGTACAGACACCAGTCTATCCGCCATTTTTCAACTCTGTACGAACTCACAGACGCAAACTTCTCGAAAATAGACTACTATATAGAGATGGTAAATACAGTATAGATTTTGATGATTTGGAGATCAAAGCAAAAGAAGCGAAGCTATTTATACTATGCTCACCGCACAATCCCGTAGGTAGAGTATGGGATATAGATGAGTTAGAGAAGATCGTAGATATTTGCAGGAGATATGATATCAAGATAGTATCTGATGAGATACACTCTGATATCGTATATGAAAAAGTGCATCATATACTAGCATCTATAGCACCTGATATAACTATACTACTCAATGCACCATCAAAAAGCTTCAATGTAGCAGGATTGAATAGCTCTTTTGCTATCATAGCAGATAGAAAGTTGCGAAGTAAATATAGCAGAGCCCAACGCCACTCAGGTCTAGGTGATGGCAATCCCTTTGGGATCGAAGCAACGATAAGGGCATACAATTCAGGAGAGGATTGGCTAGAGGGAACCAAGGAGTATTTTAGGGGCAATATAGCCTACATAGAAAACTTCTTTAGAGAGAGTGATGTAGATATACTCCCCACGGTTACAGAAGCTACATTCTTGATCTGGCTTGATTGTACTGGTCTAGGGTTGAGTGATGATAAGTTGGAGGAGTTCTTTGTCAAAGAGGCAAGATTGGGACTCAATAGTGGCATAAGCTTTGGTAGTGGCGGTAGTGGATTTATGCGTATAAATATCGCAACGGCTAGAGAGACGCTTGAAGAGGCTATGAGTAGATTGGCTGAAGCCTACAGGAGAGTATTCATTGATAGATAAATTTTTATATAGCGTTATAACGGTAGCACTTTTTAGTGTTGTCATGGCTAGTGCAGCTGTGTTGCCATCGGATATTAGTTATATGATCAACAAGCATAAGTTTAATGCAAATGATGTGTCCGTATATATTAAAGAGACCGCCAAAGATAGAGTAATAGCATCATACAATATAGACAACAAATTGGCACCAGCATCAGTGATCAAGGTCTATAGCACATACGCTGCTCTTTTGGAGTTGGGATATGGCTATAGTTGGCAGACTAAGTTTTACTATAGTGGGAGATTGAATGGCGGTCTGTTGGGTGGTGATATCGCCATCAAAGCATCAGGAGACCCTACGCTAAACAGTTCAGATATACCTCGTATAGTTGCAGCCTTCAAGTCAAGTGGGATCAGAAATATCAAGGGCGATGTCATCATCGACCGTAGCTATTTCAAGTCTATACAGAGAGATAGCTCACACTTCGACAAAAATGTATATAGTGCCTACAATGCAATGCCAGATGCTTTGATGTTCAACCAGCATATGAGTAAATTTTTCATTTACTCAAAAGATGGAAAACACATCGTAAAAAAGGCGATATCAGGCAATAGCTACAGAGTGCAAAACTCTATCAAATCAGTATCTGGTAGCTGCAAAGGCAAGCGGTCATGGCCTAGCATCAGAGTAGATCACTCCACTGCTACACCTGCACTTGTAGTCTCAGGTAGATTATCAAAATCTTGTCGCAAGAGAACATACAGATATATCATCACCAAACCATACAAAGAGTTCTACTATGCACTTGTCAATGAATTCAAAAAACAAGGCATCAAATACAGAGGCAAGATGAGACTAGGCAAAATTCCCATAGGTGCAAAAAAATTCTATACCAACTACTCAGATTCACTAGAGAAGATCATATCTATCACTGCCAAAAAGAGTAACAACCTCTTCGCTAGACATCTCCTCTTGACACTAGGAGCAAAGATATATGGTGCTCCATCCTCATTGGACAAGGGTCGCAGAGCAGTCAAGCATATACTCAATAGATATCATTTGCTAGATAATCAAAGATGCCATATAGATAACGGATGTGGACTCTCTCGCTCATCCAAGATCACTGCTAGGAGTATGGCAAGGGTGCTAGATCATGCGTACAGAGGATACGGCAAGCGGTGGATGCGTACACTATCTATCGCAGGTGTAGATGGTACTATAAAGAGAAGATTTAGAGGAAGCATAGTCCAGCGAAGAGCATGGATGAAGACAGGCACACTCAATAATGCCAAAAATATAGTAGGCTATGTCCAGAGTAGATCAGGCAAGCTATATACAGTAGTTATATTGACAAATGGCAAAAGGGCTAGATGGCATGGTGCGGCGTTGGAAAACGAGATCATCAAATGGCTAGTGACATACGGTGGATCAGGTTCCAAGATGTCTATCGACCCAATCGACCAAAAGATAGATCGCAATAGTAAAAAATTATGGGGCAGTAGTACCATGGCTACTGTAGAGACTACCAAGATAGTAGCACCTAGAGCAAATCCAAAGCGATATTTTATTCAAGTAGGCTCATACACCACCAAGCCTAGTATGGAGTTTTTGCAAAAGATCATAGATAGCGGATTTGCCTACAAGGTGATAAAAAAAGATGCCAACTTCAAAGTACTCATTGGTCCATATATCAAACCAAAAGATGCCACAAATGCACTAGCTAGAATAAAAAAGAGCATGCCGTCTGCTTATATGATACAGATATAGCAGAACTTTTATCTAGGAGAATACTAAAACTAGATGGATCATAAATAACTTGACCTCACTCTATCATCTACATAAAAGCCAAAAGAGATGCGGTCACTGCTACATTTAGCGACTCAACTCCACGGTTCATGGGTATAGAGATAGAGATATCAGACAGAGACTCTATGGTGCTACTCACACCTTCGCTCTCATTGCCGAGTACAAATATTGTCTTGTTGCTATACTTCACATCTGTATAATTATATGAAGCATGTGAAGATAGAGTATATACTTTCGCTCCATCTGATCGAAACTTCACTAAAGAGTCATACAACTTATCACTCTTGATGATAGGGATACGAAATAGTGTACCCACACTCGCCTTGATGACTAGCGGTGATATCTGTGCTGTACCCTTAGTAGGTAGAAGTATAGCATCTATATCTCCTGCTGTAGCAGAGCGGATGATCATACCTAAGTTTTGTGGATTGGTGATGCCATCTAATGCCAATATACGATATGAGCTATTGTGCGATATGAACTCATCTGCATCTCCAAAGTGTTCCAATACGATATCCAATGCCACGCCTTGATCTTGCTTGGAATTTTTGGATATCCGAGAGAGAGATTTTTTGTCATGATACACTGTCTCTATATCGCGTCTTTGTGCCTCCCTTAAAATATTGTCCATAATGGGTGCTTTTTTGTTGGAGTCACTTAGGTGTAGTTTGTGTATGGATATAGTATCATCTAGTAGTGCCTCTAGGACAGCATTGCGTCCATAGATGGTGATGACACTATCAAAAAATCTCTTTTTTGCTAGATACTCTTTGGAGTCTCTCATATCGTATTATTCACCATTCCAAGCGATAGTCGGTTTGCCATTTTCATCGAAGTTGACTGCTGGCATTCCCATGATATTGTACCCTGCATCTACATAGTGTATCTCACCTGTGACACCTGAGCTGAGATCTGAGAGTAGATACATGCCTGAGTTGCCCACTTGATCTATAGTGACATTGCTTTTGAGTGGTGAGTGGTGACCATTCCATTTGAGTAGGAATGAGAAGTCACTGATACCAGCTGCAGCTAGTGTCTTGATAGGTCCTGCTGATATGGCATTGACACGGATACCATCTCTACCCAAATCCTCTGCTAGATATTTGACAGTCATCTCTAGTGCTGCTTTGGCTACACCCATTAGATTATAGTTTGGTACATACTTGACCCCACCATAATAACTAAGTGTAAGTATAGATGATGAGTCTGACATGATTGGTCTAAGCTCTCTAGCTATCTCTATGAGTGAGTAGACAGATATCTCCATAGAGATACCAAAAGCACTCTTTGGAGTATCTACAAACCTACCACTAAGCCCCTCTTTTGGTGCGAATGCGATAGAGTGTACTATGAAATCTATCTCACCCATATCTCTAGCCAACGACTCTCTAAGTGCTGATATCTCTTCAGGTTTGCTCACATCACAAGGGTATAGCCTAGTACCACACTCTAGCTCTGTAGCTATTGGAGCTAGTTTTTTCTCAAATCTCTCATTGAGAAATGTGATAGCTACCTCTGCCCCTTGTTCTCTACAAGCTTTTGCTATACCATATGCTATAGATTTCTTATTTGCTATGCCTAAGATGACACCTTTTTTACCCTTCATTACCATGCAACTCTCCTTGATTTTATTTTGTGATGACAGAGATATTTTTAAATCCTCTGCTTTTCAATATATCTATGATAGATACAAACTTTTGAAACTCTGTCTTTTGATCTGTCTGTAGAGATATTATGTCCTTTTTGGGATCTAATTTCTTCAGCTCTACTTCCAAATTTTTGATACTTAGTGGTATCTTGTTGTAATAGTATTTACCGCTCTTGTCTATAGATATCACCATCGCTTTTTTTTCTGTGATCTTTTTGGAGCTAGCTGTAGGTAGATCTACTTTGATAGACTTTTGGTTGATGAACGATGCTGTAGCTAGCACTATGACAAGTAGCACTAGCACTATATCTATAAATGGTACGACATTTATCTCAGTAAATGCTTTTCTTCTCATCTATCTCTTCTCGTCTCTTGATACTCGCCTCTTTCGCTCTTTTCATCTTGTAGTATCTCCCACCTAGCTATGAGTCTATCTACTTTGCTTAGTAGTGCATTGTATATCACCGTGGCTGGTATGGCTACGACCAAACCTGCTGCTGTCGCTTTGAGTGCTAGAGCGAGGTGTTTCATGATTTCGCCTGTATCTATATCATTTTGTTTGTCACCGATGATATAAAATGTCAATATGATGGCGAGTACTGTACCGAGTAGTCCTATATATGGTGCATTACTACCGATAGTAGCGATAGTACCTAGCCTCTTTGTGAGATCTAGTTCTAGTGCTAGCTTATGCCTATAATGCGAGAGATCTACAGAACGATAGAAGAGTATCCTCTCCACTGCAAAAGCGAAAGTTATCATACTCAAAAAAATGAGCAATCCTATGATCCCATAATCTACGATATTTTTTATATGTTCTATCTGCAAGAGCATCTCCATTTTTTTATACAATTATACTCACTTTTATAAAAAACTTACTTTAGGAGCATCATAAGGAAGCTCCCAAAAACTAAATTACCCATTTCACTAATGCTTGTGCTCTCGTTTGAATTTTCTACATCATCGTATAAAATCAGATAGTAATAGTAAAGTTTTGGTTCCTTACTAAGGATTAGAAGTACATTAAAGGCAACGCTTTTTAGAAGGAGCCTATGAGATCATAGGAGTAGATGGAGAGCATCAGCCTAGAGTGCATGGTGTGACCACATCAAGAGCTTGGATCAATGTGCTAGCATCCTCATACCTAGAGGGCAAGAGCTTTGATATACCTGTCGAGTATGCCAAGATTTTGAAAGTCGTAGTGTAGAACAGAAAATTTTAGAATCTCAATTCTTTATTTTCGTGCTTGTATTTAAA
>WFMX01000137.1 GCA_015488875.1 Campylobacterota bacterium
ATTTCATGCCACCCTTAAATCTAAATTAAATATCCAACAGCTCCATACCTCTAAACAACTTCAATGCGTTTAGATTACTTATGAATGTATGATTGTATGGGTGTTCTATCTCTATGGTCTCATAGTTGTCTATATAGTTTAGCTTCTTTATGGCTTTTGCGTGAGTGCCAAATAGTATGAGTTTTGGGGAGATGTCTATCATCTCCTTGAGTAGGGTCTCTATGAAAGGTCTCCACTCTTTGATGTGGTATCGGCTCTTATCTTTGGAGCTAAATATGAGGGCGGTATTTAGGAGTAGTACTCCATTGGCTTCAAAGTTATCTTTGAGCTGATAGATGGATGAGATGAGATGACTCTTGTCTATATGCGATATGGCATCTTGCGTGGTATCGGATATATCCAAATCACCCCTAGCCACAAGTGCCATCTTGATGAAGTTTCTGAGGCTTGTGGCACGGTTGACATCTTTGCTGAGTCCACTAGCACTAAAGATATCAGATACCTTACCATCTATAAAAGAGTACCCTATGGCACTCTGCTCTCGTGGGTATGGGTCTTGACCAAAGAGGATGTATTTGACGCTGTCTTTTGGTAGGGTTTTGAAAGCATTTAGATAGTTCTCCTGAGATGGGAAGTACTCTTTGTCGTTTTCAAGATAGTGGCGATATGATGGAGATAGAGAGCTATAGGCAAGAGCTATGGCATCACCCCAACTCTCATCTACTCCTATATTGTTCTGCCCAGAAAATACCATGCTGTCCTCCATTGCTTTTAGATATCAAAATGCTGATGTATGCGTTTCTGCCAGGATGTCAGAAGCAAAGGAAGTACCTCAAAAGATTTTGTGTGATCCATATCGTATCTTGCTAAAATTACATCCGTACTTCCAATGGAGTCATAATGTATGATTACAATATATCATGAAGTCTATTTGCGTCGCTCATCCATCTATTTAGATTATCCCACTCCTCATCTTCCACCATGGATTTGCAACGGTTCAATTCATCCTGGAAGTATGCTATGGCTGTGAGTAGGTTGTCTCTGTTTTGTCTAAAGACATCTTCCCACATATGAGGTGAACTCTTCGCTATTCGACTCATATCCCTGAAGCCACCACCTGCAAGAGCTGTGATGCTTTTGGGATCTTCTTGTCTCATGACGGCATTGGCCAGCGAGAAGCTAAGTGCATGAGGCATATGGGATATAAAGGCTGCATGGCGATCATGCTCTTTTGCACCCATGAAGACTAGCTTCATTCCTATCTCTCTGAAGATACTCTTCGCGACTCTCTGCTGCCTCTCTCCACTATCTTCCATGTCACACAGTACTACTACTTTGTCTCTATATAGTTGGTCTATAGCCGCAGTAGGACCAAACTTCTCCGTACCTGTCATAGGGTGTGCCGCTACAAAATTGGCTCTTATCTCGCTCGGCACAGACTCTACTATCTTCTCCTTAGTACTACCTAGATCGATTATGGTAGTGTGGCTATCTACAGTCGTAAGGTTTTGCAGAGACTTGATGATGCCATTGACTGGGATACTCAAGATTATCACATCACATGCTATGATCTCATCCATAGAGATGGCTACCCTGTCAACCAAATCAAGCTCTATGGCCTCTCTACAATGAGTGGCATTGTGGTCATATCCTATGATATGATATGGAGTCTCTAGCGATTTTAGAGCGATACCTAGAGAGCCTCCCATAAGCCCCAACCCTATGATACCTACGGTCATGAAATCTCCTTCTGTATATAATATCGCATTATATCATTGAGTTACAGTACTTTAGCTGTGATTTTTAGTATAGTTTTAGCGAAAAAAAGATAAACTAATTGTGGTTAATTCTCAATTTATGAGTTTTGCAAGAAATCTATGATAATCGAAAACTAAGGATAGGTAGCTATGATAAAAAAGATTGCTGTTTTTTGGATCGTGGCGGGGACACTGCTCTCTGCACAAAAGGTCAAACAGATAAAGTTTGATGGACTGCTTCACCTCTCACCGAGTGTTGCAAAAGAGGTCGCGGGTATCCGCGAAGGGGATAGCGTAGATGCTGAGCAGATAGATGAATCTGTCAAAAATCTATATAGTCAAGGCTATTTCAAAGATGTATGGGTAGAGAAGAAGTCAAATGGACTGCTGATCTATCACTTTGACGAAAAACCAGCTATATCCAAAGTCAAGATCAAAGGTTATGGCTCAGGCGATGATGGGGAAAAGCTTCTCAAAGGCATAGGACTAAAAAAAGGTGATCTCTATGATGAACTCCGTATCACAAAGGCCAAAGAGGCTCTCATAGGCAAAGTCGAGAGCGAAGGCTACTACGATACCGTAGTAGAGGTCAGCAAAGAGAAGGTAAACGATAGCTATGTTGTCACTTTCGAGGTCAACAAAGGCGAGAAGATCAAGATCAAAAAGAACAACTTCATAGGTGCAAAAAACCTAAAGAAGAAACGAATCGAAAAAGATCTAGTCAACAAAGAGCCTAACTTTTTTAGTTGGTTGCCTATCATAGGTGGCAGCGATGCAAAAGTCGATCAGCTACAATATGACTCTATGAGGGCTAGAGAAGCATACATGAAAGAGGGCTACATAGATGCCAAAGTAAGCAAGCCACTCATGCGTGTAGATACTACCTCTTATAATGCAGAGGTCAACTACATAGTCCAAGAGGGCAAGCAGTTCCGTGTCGGCAAAGTAGAAGTGACACAAAATATAGCAGGATTAAACGCTCAACACTTAGCAGAAGGATTGAAACTCCGTACTGGAAAAATATTTAATATCAAAAAGATGAGACTTGATATGGAGTTCCTCAAGAAAGAGGTTGGAAACCTAGGGTATGCATATGCAAAGATAAATCCAAATTTTCATCAAAATCAAGAGACAGGTATAGTCAATCTTCAGTATCAGATAATGCCAGGCAAGAAAGTGACTATCAATGATGTATTGATCTCTGGTAACGACATCACAAAAGATAGAGTCATCAGAAGATATATATACCTTACGCCTGGTGAGCCATATAGCTATACTGATCTCAAAGATAGCAAGAGTGCATTGGGAAGAACAGGATATTTTGAGAAAGTTGACATAGAGCAACAACGGATAAGCGAAGATAGGATAAATCTACTCGTCAAAGTCAAAGAGGCTCAGACAGGTAGTATCTCTGCTGGTGGTGGATATGGTAGCTACCAAGGGGTGATGGTAAATGCTAGTGTATCAAACAAAAATCTATTTGGTACAGGACTTAGTGGTAATCTAGGCATAGATTGGTCGCAAATATCAAGAAGTGCAAATATCTCTTTGACAAATCCTAGAGTTTGGGATAGTGAATATAGCCTGAGTTTCAGTCTATTTACAAGATACTATGAGTATATAGATTATACTACAGATCAGACAGGCGGTAGCATCATGGCTGGTCGTAAATTTATGAGACATCTGTACTTTAGTACTGGTGTCAGCTATGTAGATAACTCTTCAGATATCAACACTGAGTCCAGTCTCGACCCCAATGCTATACAGAGATTGCTATATGTAGATCAATACAAAAAGCTATCTGGACTTGTGGGTCTTAGCTTTGACAATACTGATAACTATTATATACCTAGAGAGGGATTCGTCGCAAGTATCAATGCAGAGCTTGGCTCTTTTGATGGTACCTTGACACCTGCTGATGAAATCTTCTACGATAGCTACTCTAGCATGACAAAGCTTTATGTTAAATTTGGAGCGTATTATGGTATGGAAGACTTGATAGATTATGACCTGATTATGCGTTTCAAGCTTAGAGGTACCTGGATAGAGCATGCTGCAAACGAGAAGATACCTACTGCCGAGAGACTTTATATGGGTGGTGTAGGTAGTGTGAGGGGATATAGTCCATACTCCATCTCTCCATACTTGAGTTATATAGACCCAGATACAGGTCTTCCAGTAGAGAGTAGATTTGGTGGAGACAAGCGAGGCTCTGCTACGATAGAAGCCAGTATACCTCTATCGGAAGCTGCCAAGATGCGTCTGACATTTTTCGCAGATATTGGATATATCACAGCTGACAAAATCAAGGGTGGCACATTTGTCCAAAACGATCTACAGAGGAAATCTGTAGGTGCACAAATAGAGTGGCAGTCACCATTTGGTGCAGTCAACTTGATATATGGTTATGCACTTGATGATGTGCCCAACGACGAGAAGGCAGCATTTGAATTCTCTATGGGGACAAAATTCTAATAGAGTTTTTGTAAAACTTAGATCGGGGACATTGGTTTTGTGAGCGAAGCGAATGAAACCTGTGTCCCCAACTGTAGCAAAAACTAAGTAGCAAATCTCACCTAATCGCCTCTAGCACATATGTATAGAATAGATCGGAAGACAATTCATTGGTCACTAGCCAACCATCTTTTGTACTCTTGAATACTACATCTATAGGCCACCTTCTGCCATCTTTATTTTCATGCTCTATAAGCAGTATGATGTAGTCACCATACTCTATGAGCTGTGTTATGTAGTCACTCTTTATATTGCTATATATCCAACTGTTTTTCTTTAGGATTTTGTTGTCTGACATCATCTCTGCCACTGATGCTCTATCTGACTCCACAAATGTACTTTCTATCCACTTGGCATCAGCAGAGCGATTGGCAGAAAATACACCTCTGTATGATTCAATAGGTGTCGACCTCTTCCAATCCTTCTGAGCCACACTCTCGACTACAATAGGAGGAGTGTATCTCGTCCCCCTATACGCAATCGTCACAGCATTTGCCGATGATTTTGCTGGCAGTAGAGTAACTACCTTTTGGGATACCTTGTCACTTACAAGATCCATACCCAACTCATTTGATGCCGATAACGATACCGAAAACAGTGCAGAAACTGTTCCCAAGATCACTATATTTTTGATTTTAAACATATTGTACTCCAAAATTTCATATAGAGATAGTCTCTTGCCCGATATCCAAATATCTACCGTAGTAATGCTCTACAAATTCTCTGACTAGATCATCACTAGGTAGATATATACCATCTATTTTCTCTACATATCTATACAAAAACTCCGATGCATCGAGCTTATGTAGATAGTGCTGTGCTAAGGCTCTGTATGTCGATATATATAAGGCTCTCATAGTCTCATACCTATTATAATCTATCCTTATGGTGTCGCTGAAGCTTATCATCCCACTCTTGAAAAGTATATCGAGATGTATCAATCCTTCGCAGTAATATGGTAGCACTTCACCCACTTCACGCCACGCCATCAGTCCAACCGCACGAGATACCAAGTCGTCAACTATATGCTTCCTAAGCTGAGTATCTTCATTTTCAAAAAATGCCATCAAGCCCCCAGAGGTGGCTTTGAACTCTTCTATGTTTTTGAACTGTCCTGAGCTATTCATAGCACTTTCCGTATCACTCTCTATCCACAATATATGACCAAACTCATGTCCTATAGTCGATATGTCATATATCTTGTGCCATAGTTTTGGTTCGCTTTGAGCCAGTCTCTTTTGTCTCTTGACAAACTCTACACCCATCGTCTCTACACTGAGTCTCATAGTAGGTTTTGCCAATTTGGAAGATAGTACAAAATCAGCATATGCAAATATCTTCTTGCCTAGCTCTGTAGATACACCCTCATCATTTGGTACTACTTGTGCAGAGAATAGCCCATTGAACTCTGCAGCATAAAAGAGTACAGGCTGACCTATATAGAGCTGTGTATCCTCCACTTGCCTGAGATTGTTGGCTATTACTTTAGGTGCATTATCACCAAACTGCTCTGACATTTTGAAGGCAAATCTCTTGATATTTTCTCGTGTATTAGAGCCGTCTTGGAGTTCTGGATTTATGATCCTGAGATCCCACTCTAAGGCTACAGCCTTACGATAGTGATCCTCATAATACTCTAGTGGATGACCTATCTGTAGTGGTGTAGTGATAGCCATCCATGCTCTATCTACTGATGCCCAATAGCCTATTAGCTCATCGGGTTCGGTATGTTCAAATGCCACCTTGATGGCACGAAGGTATGATATCCACTGTTCTTTTTGGTCAAAGAGAGTATCCTCTAGTCTATCGAGGTCATCGATGAAGTTGTCTAGTGTCACCGCGACCTCTCTTACCTCATCGGCGAATGCTTCAGCATACGAGACCCTGCGGTAGCTACCAGCTCCGTCCTTATGTAGTACGGTATAACACCTATCACCCACACAGCCACTATCATCTAGGTCGTACAGACCCTCTCTAGTAAGCTTCTCAAATATCCGCTCCTCATCTCCATTGAAACTACGGTAGAGGTCACGATTGATACCGTGTATGATATGAGATGTCCATTGGCTCTGCCATCCACTCATAGACCTACCTACGCTATCTACACCCCTCATGATGGCACGATAAAATTCATTGAGTAGAGCATTCTCCTCTATCCACGAGAGTAGTGAAGTATGTCTATCTAAGTGAAATTTGCTTACAAACTTATATGCTATCTCCTTCTTGGATATGATCTCATCTTCGGAGAAATTAGCCTTTTTTAGTACCTGCTCTAGCGAATCTTCTCTCAGATTGACTATCCTCGTGAGTGCTGCCATCGTGCTATCATCATCCCTCTCTAGCCCCAACTGTGAAAGGAGTAGAGTTACACTTCTCTCCGCCTCTGTATGTTCACTATGAGTAAGTTCATAGTAGCTATTGAGCTGTGATTGTCTCATCTCTAGCTCATCATATATCTTCTGTAGGTCATTCATAAACTGTTTTTGCAACTCTCTATCTTTACTCATCATAACTCCTTGTATATATCTAATGCTCTCTCTACAATATCATCCATATCGTAGTATCTGTACTCTGCCAATCTACCTAACAATATGAGGTTTGATACCCTATCTGCCAACTCTTTGTACCTGAGATAGATGCCATGGGCTTCATCTGTAGGCATAGGGTAGTATGGTATATTCATGCCACTCACATAATCCTGTGGATACTCCCTCAGTATAGTAGTTTGGTCACTCTCTGTGGGATGCATGTGTTTGAACTCTGTGATACGAGTATAGTCATGCTCATTGGGGTAGTTGACCACGGCAAAATCTTGATAATATTCCTTATCAATCACTTCAAACTGTAGATCCAAAGAACGGTATGCTAGCTTGCCGTAGGTGTATCCAAATAGCTCATCTATCTTGCCCGTATAGATGAGTTTGCCACCATATGGTTCTCCATCTAAATATATCTGATTCTCCTTGATGCTTATCATCTCTAGTGCTGATCGATTCAGCTCTACTGTAATGAGTGGATGGTCTATTATCTTTTGAAATATCTTGCTATATCCCTCTGTTGGGAGCATCTGGTATCTGTCATTGAAATAGCCGTCATCGTAGCTAGTGAGTACAGGCACTCTAGCCAATACTGATGGGTCTACCTGACTAGCATCTATCCCCCACTGCTTAGCTGTATAGTGTACAAAAATCTTCTCATATATATAGTCGCCTAGTTCTCGGAGCAGAGTATCACTATCCTCCCTAAGTTTGAGTACCGAGACTCTATTACCTTCTCCATACTTGGATATGAGTAGCTCTTTGAGTCTATCCGCTTTACTCTCCTCAAAGGTCTGATATAGTGTTTTGAAGCTAAATGGGAGTGCCACTATCTCATCATCTACGCTAGCTACAACTTTGTGATGATACTCTCGCCACTCTCCAAAGCCCTGTAGATACTCATATACTTCTGTAGAGTCAGTATGAAAGAGGTGCGGTCCGTATCTATGCACTATCACCCCACTATTATCCCTCTCATCATAGCAGTTGCCACCTATGTGACTCCTCTGCTCTATGATGCGGACATCTCTGCCATACACCTCCGCCAATCGCTCCGCCAACACACAACCAGCAAACCCAGCACCTACGACAATATAATCACTCATATGTTTACCTTTTAGTTAATGGTGTATTATATAGAGTTTTCCTAATATGTTTATGAAGAGGGTACTAGCATAGTGATTAGACTGCAACGATTTATTTCATTTTGTTTTGAATGTGATAAGCGTTGAGGAGTTCCCTATATCATTAGAGTGAGTTTGGAGAGATGGATAACTCAGCATAATTTTTTTATTGGTTTTGAGTCTAGCCGAGGTCAGGCGATTGCGATGTATTCCGCTACGCTCCACGCATCACAAATCACCAGACTCCTATCGTCTCTATATATCCAAAAAGTGGAAATGAATGGGGGGGGGTTGAAAGTAATCACATATTTATGCTGCTGTCAAACTTGAACTTTTGGCTATCAAACACAGAGTTAATACTTTTGATTTAAGGGCTAAACTATATATATCGGCTTTAAAAAATGTCTTTTTAGGGCTTCAGGAGTTGAGGAGTGCGTAATATCAGGACTTAATTAAAAAAGAAAACGCTATAATAACCAAAAAAGGCTCTCCTATGAAATTTGCAAATCCCACCAATGATATAGCATTCAAAAAGATATTTGGAGATGAAAACAAAACAGAGGTGCTTATCTCTTTTCTCAACTCTATATTGGATTTCCAAGGCAACAAAAAAATAAAAAGTGTAACTATAGCCAACCCCTATCAAGTCCCCAAAATCAAAGAGCTTAAAAATACTATATTAGATATCAAAGCAACCAATCAAGATAATGAACAGTTCATAGTCGAGATGCAGGTAGAAAAAGATAGAGAGTTCGCCAAAAGAAGTCTCTACTATACATCCAAATCCTATGTAGAGCAGATAGATAAAGCAGAAAACTATAGGAAACTAAAAAAAGTATACTTCATAGGTATTCTTAACTTTGCTATACTAGATACCAAAGAGTATATATCTAGGCACTTAATCCTAGACGAAAAGACACTCAAACAAGAGGTAGCAGATTTTGAATTTACTTTTATAGAACTCAAAAAATTTAACCTTACACTACAAGAGTGTGATACCAATGCTAAAAAGTGGATATACTTCATCCAAAATGCCTCAAGCTTCGATATGATCCCCAAAGAGTATGAAGATATAGAAGCCTTTGTCACAGCATTTGAGAGTGCCAAACAGTACAACTGGAGCAAAAAAGAGATGGAGGTGTACGATTGGCACTTCAAGCAGACTTGGAAGCAGTTGAGTGTCATAGAGACTGCTTTAGAGGATGGTAAGGAGATGGGTATAAAAGTAGGGAGAGAAGAAGGTCTCAAGGAAGGTTTGAAAGAAGGTCTCAGGGAAGGTCTTAAAGAGGGTGAGCAAAACAAAGCCATAGAGATAGCAAAAAACCTTTTAGATGTTTTGGATGATGAGACTATTGCTACAAAGACTGGTCTCAGTGTGGAGGAAATAGAGAAGTTACGGTGATTGTGGGGACACAGCTTTTATTCACTCTGTTCACAAAGCCAATGCACCCTAGCTGTATAGCCTCTATATATCCAAATAGTGGAAACAGATAGGCAAAATCATCAATGTCCTCACCTAGCAATAGCACTATTGTTGAGTAATTTACAGAGCCAAAAGTCTTTGTAGAGGTCAAATATGTGGCTCATTATCTCTGCTAGTGATATCTCTATATCTCTGTTTTGTTGGTCTATGATGAGCTGGTATATGGTCTCAAATATCACTCTATCATCTTGCATCATCATCATAAATTTACCATTTTTTGAGTTGTCTAGCTTGAGCTGTTGCTCTTTGGAGACTTTGCCTCTGATCTGTGACTCTCTTGAGTCACGAAATAGTCTGAAGTAGTACTCTGGGTGGTTGGCTACTAGGGAGTTGAAGTTTTTGATCCTGTTGACAAATAGTCGTCCCTCTAAGTGCAAAAAGCCTACTACATACTGAAACTTCTCTCTTTTTATGATGATATGCTCTGGTATCACTTTTCTGATTTTGAAAAAATCTAGCTCAAACTCGTAGAGTTCATCTATGGAAGTGAGTATATATTTGAGCTTGTCTACATCTTGCTTATCATCTATGATGACTCTCCTATCGTACTCTTTGAGCTTTTGGCTATGTATCTTGTGTATGTATCGCTCTATGTTGAAGTCTATCTTTTTGGCTATGGGGCTATTTTCTATCTTGTGTAGGGATTCAAGATGTTCTACTCTAGTGATGAGTGCTTTGACTTTATCTTCCAAGCTTATCTCTATCTCTTTGGGGAGTGGTATATCATCTATACAGAGCTTGAAGTAGTCGCTTGCACGGTTGAGTACCCTTCTGATGGAGTTGTGTTGCAAGATATCTTTGTAAATTGATTTGTCTGAAAAAATCACATCTATATCTATCTCATAGTGTGAAGCTCTCTGTTTTAGCATACTCTTTAGG
>WFMX01000138.1 GCA_015488875.1 Campylobacterota bacterium
ATAGGAGTAAATGCAGGCTCACTAGAAAAGGAGTTTGACCAAAAGTATGGTGCTACTGCTGAGGGCATGGTAGCGAGTGCTGAGTACAATATCAAATTTTTGGAAGATCTGGACTTTACCGATATCAAAGTATCTCTCAAAGCTAGTGATGTAGAGAGAACAGTAGATGCCTATAGGATGTTGAGATCTAAAAACAACTACCCATTCCACTTAGGTGTTACAGAGGCTGGTACGCTCTTTCACGCCACAGTCAAATCATCCATCGGATTGGGTGCTTTACTTTTGGACGGCATAGGCGACACTATGAGAGTCTCCATCACAGGTGAGCTAGAAGAGGAGGTCAAAGTAGCAAAAGCGATACTCAAAGATAGCGGTAGAGCTACAGATGGACTCAATATCATATCTTGCCCCACTTGCGGACGGATAGAAGCCGATTTGGTGAGTGCAGTAGATGAGGTAGAGAAGAGGACGGCTCACATCAAGACCCCTATGGATGTCTCAGTCATGGGCTGTGTGGTCAATGCTATAGGTGAAGCCAAACATGCCGATGTCGCCATAGCCTTTGGCAAGGGTAGTGGACTCGTGATGGTCAAGGGTGAGATAGTAGCCAAGCTAGACGAGAGAGATCTAGTAGATAGATTTGTCCAAGAGGTAGAGAAATTTGCCTTAGACAATGCATAGTGAGGTAGTACAATAATGGAAAATATGTACAATCTCAACATAGAGAGAGCGGTCTTAGCAGCTATCATCTTCGACCCAGAGATATTTGAAGAGGTAGCAGCAAAGCTAAAACCACATGACTTCTATCTACCATTTCATCAACATATATTTACTGCCATGGAGGAGTTGGTAGCTTCAGAGAAGCCTATAGATGATGAGTTTCTAAGAAGCAGACTGATGTCTATGGGCAAGTTCGATGAGACTGCCATGCTAGATATATTGGCTGCCAATGCACTATCCAATACAGCCGCATATCTAGGTGAGATCAAATCCAAATCCACCAAGAGAGCATTGGCGACTCTAGCTACAGAGATAAAGAAGGTGACTATAGAAGATGACTTGCCTGCTGATGAGATCATGAACTTAGTAGAGAAGAAACTCTACGAGATCACCCAAGAGAGCATTAGTGAAGATTTTCGTGAATCCAAAGGGATCACAGTCGCACTACTTGAAGATATAGAGAGGCTCAAAGCATTGGGCAACTCCAAGCTCATAGGTACAGATACAGGATTTAGAAATCTCAATGACAAGACTAGTGGATTTGGTAGAGGTGATTTGGTCATCATAGCAGCAAGACCAGCGATGGGTAAAACGGCACTAGTGCTAAATATGGCACTAAAAGCGATAGAGAGGAATGAGGGAGTAGCATTTTTTTCACTAGAGATGCCAGCAGAGCAGCTCATGCTCCGTATGCTATCTGCCAAGACTTCCATACCTCTACAGGCTATGAGGGTAGGGGATATGAATGATGACCAATGGAGTCAATTTTCTGCTGCTGTATCTGATATATCTACCAAGAAACTATTTGTAGATGATGGCGGATATGCTACTATACACCATGTCCGCTCCAAGCTTCGCAAGCTAAAGGCTCAACACCCAGAGATAACTGTAGCCATCATAGACTATCTACAGCTTATGAGTGGCGAGGGTAGTAGAGAGGGCAGACAGCAGGAGATATCTGAGATATCGCGAGGACTCAAACAGCTAGCAAGGGAGCTTGACATGCCCATAGTAGCACTCTCTCAGCTCAACAGATCGCTAGAGGCGAGAGAAAACAAGCGACCAATGCTTAGTGACCTTCGAGAGTCAGGAGCTATAGAGCAAGATGCCGATATCATACTCTTCGTCTATCGTGATGATGTCTATCGTGAAGCCAAAGAGAAAGAGAAAGAGATGAAAGCCAAAGCAGATGGCAAAGAGTACTCAAGTGATTTCCGCAAGAAGTCAGAAGAGGAGGCGGAGATCATCATAGGCAAGCAGAGAAATGGACCTACAGGCACTGTCGATTTGGTATTTCAAAAGAACTATACTAGGTTTGTCGATGCTACGGGTAGTGGCTTTGAGGTGATATACGATGATAGCAATATAGACATGAGAGAGGGCAAGATAGAGCTACCGCCTATCTGATAGCATATTTTGGACAAGCCAAAGCTCTTCCTTGATTATAGAGAGTTTCTCTTTGTGGTGGGGATACTGCTTGCCATCGTGGCTATACGACTCTATCTACTCCATAGTCACTATTTGGAGTTTGTGCAGAAGCCATTTTATTATACTAAAGCAAAGGTATTACTCCAATACACAAAAAAAGGCAATAATCGCCCCTATGAAGTGCTAAAACTACAG
>WFMX01000139.1 GCA_015488875.1 Campylobacterota bacterium
ATCATGAGTTACTCTATGATGATACCGCACTTCAATCTATTTGTTTTTGTTTTATCATCCCAAATCTCTTTGTTTGAGAGTTTGATGCTAGAGTCTCCACTAGCTATCTGTAGATATAGACAATAATCTCCACTTTCTACCCTGCTCAAATCTATCTCTTGCCTCAACTCTTTTGTTTCGTTGGCATACAGAGTTCTGCTATCCATAGAGATATTATAAGTATACTTTTTATCTCCACCCTCCAATATGAAATTCATATCAGATTTTATATATGGAGAGGCAAATCCTCTGTTTTGAACTGATAATATGATCTTCATATATATAGAGTCATATACGACAGATAACTCTTTAGCTACTAGTCTATATCCTAAATCTTCCTTGATTGTCTCATAACACTTCTCATCTTTCCATCTATCTATGACACTTTTTTTAAATGCACCATTCATATATGAGTAGTGATACTTTTTCATCTCCGATAAAGTATTGTCACAGCTTAGATAGTCGCTATTTTTGCAGGTCTCTCCACCAATAGGTGCATATCTACTATCATTGACCACATACTCCTGCCAAAACTTTATATCATTGGATGCATAAGTTCCATTATCTGTATCGTCAGCCAAAAAGCAGTCATTGTGATGACCTATCTTTGCACGGACATCATTACTAAATGCTATATCTGAAGTGATTTTGCCACCACTACCTATATCTCCATAGTTGCTAGAGTCACCATAGAGTAGCTCTTTGTGCATAGGGGTTCTTATCTGTATATATTTGTCTGGAAATATCTCTATGAGTTTAGCTATTATGGCTTTTCTATTCTCTTTATACTCTGTATCCGTATCTGCATAATCACCTGTCAAATCATGCCACTCACCCCAAGCACCTATCACTCCTGCTTGTATTACAGATATACTATTTTTATATTTTTGCAGTATAGGTTTGAGTTGGTTTAAGTGCGATATGGCTATCTCTTTTGTGGGATCATCTTGACCTATGGCAGAGCTATATTTGACTCTAAATATGATCTTGACACTTGCACTCTTGGCATCACTGAGATTTTTCTCTACTGTTTTTAGTAGTCCATCAGGTAGTATATCGGTAGTGAGATAATTTTCCAAATCTATAGGTGCATAAGCTAGAGAATATCCATTTTTATGCACATCTTCAAACCTATTATAACTCTCATTTATATCGAGATTGTAGTCACTATCGTATAGACCCCTGTCTGGATTATCAATATTTACAGAAGAGTCTTCTGTGTAGCTCTCCTTGATAGTTACTTCAATATCTTCATCTTTTGTAGGTACTACTTCTGGAATTGTTTGATTCACATCTATATTGTCAGATGTATTATCATCTACTATAGGGGGATTTTCCACATAAACCATCTTTGGCTTGTTGAGAAAATCACAACCACCAAATAGAAATATAAGAGATAGTGCTATAGTTATTTTTCGTATCATTTGCTTAGCTCTCCTTGGTGTCATCTGGGTGAAAACTTTAGAATTTTGGTATCTTGAAAAGTATAGCACAAAGTGATTAAAAGGCTTATGGATACAATCTCACTCTTTTTGCAGTATATAAAGCACCATTCAGTTATAATGTCGCAAAATATCAGTTACGGAGTGAAGTATTATGGGATTAGGCATAGGATTAGTAGGATTACCAAATGTTGGGAAGTCGACCACTTTCAACGCATTGACAAAAGCACAAAATGCAGAGAGTGCAAACTACCCTTTCTGTACGATAGAGCCAAACAAAGCAGTCGTACCTGTACCAGACAGCAGACTAGATGAGTTAGCAAAGATAGTCAATCCTGAGAGGATACAGTACTCTACGCTAGATTTCGTAGATATAGCAGGATTGGTCAAGGGTGCAAGCAAGGGCGAAGGGCTTGGCAATAAATTTCTCACTAATATCAGAGAGACAGAGGTGATACTACAGATAGTGAGATGTTTTGAGGATGAGAACATCACCCATGTAGAGGGTAGCATCGACCCTATCCGTGATATAGAGATCATAGAGCAAGAGCTACTATTTGCAGATATAGACTCTCTACAAAAGAGGATAGATACCATCAGCCGAAAAGCAAAAGGCAACGATAGAGATGCCAAAGCACAGCTAGTCATAGCACAAGAGCTTATGGAGTTTATAGCGGAGGGATCACCTGTATCTAGTTTTGATAAAATAGATGATGATGCCTTTATCGCTATGAATAAGGAGCTGAGACTACTTACAAGCAAAGAGATCATATATGGTGCTAATGTCGATGAAGATGGGCTAGAAGAGGACAATGGGTTTGTCAAGTCTCTCCAAGCATATGCGAGTGAGCATGAACGAGAGGTGATAAAACTATGTGCCAAAGTGGAAGAGGAGATGGTGGAGTTCGATGAGGAAGAGAAGATGGAGATGCTAGAGTCTCTAGGCGTTACCGAGTCAGGACTAGATCAGATCATAGCAAAAGGTTTTGACAAACTAGGTCTCATGAGCTACTTTACCGCAGGTGTCAAAGAGGTGAGATCTTGGACTATCCGCAAAGAGACCACAGCACCCAAAGCAGCAGCAGTGATACACAATGACTTCGAGAAGGGTTTCATCCGTGCAGAGGTGATATCATATGATGACTTTGTGGCATACAAAGGTGAGCAGGGAGCCAAAGAGGCTGGCAAGATGAGGCTAGAGGGTAAAGAGTATATAGTCCAAGATGGTGATGTGATGCACTTTAGATTTAATGTCTAGGGAGACAAAGTGAAGAAGATACTTCTATTTATATTGGTCAATGCGATTGGTCTCTCTATATTTTTCATAGGTTGCGAAAACAAAAAAGGCTCTTTCATAGAGGTAGTCAAAAGCAAGTACAGCACTCCAAAAGGAGTCAAGAAATTCGAAGATATACTAGAGGAGAATGGCCTCTCTATATTTCAAGTGATAAATCATGCCCAAAATGCAAAAAATGCAGATATGGAACTGCTCCCTGAGACAGTAGTGGTATTTGGCAATCCAAAAATGGGTACTATATTTATGCAATGCAACCAAAGCATGGGGCTAGAGCTACCACTTAGGATGCTATTTTATAGTGACTATGAGGGTAACAATTGGATATCATATACAAACCCAGAATATTATACCCTAAAGCACAACATCAAAGACAAAAACTGTTTAGCACTCATAGGCAAAGTAAATATAGCACTACAAACTCTGACAGATAAACTAGCAGTAGAGTCCAATGCTACGATAGTGACGACAGCTACTAAAAAGTAGGGTAAACTATCGGGAGTTTGGTCTCCTTATAACTTTTGTTTCAAAGAGACTCTTGTACTAATCAAGATAGATATCACAAGATAGAGGGAATATTTGAATAATGTTGGTTTGGTTGTCGGGTTTGTTGGAACCCGACCTATACGAATGATTGCAGATCAAGATGACAAAAAATATCTTGTCATTTGCTGCTTTACGGTAGATTAAGCTTCTGCCATAGCTTCGTTTGCATACTTCTCACCTAAATCATAAGCTTTTAGATTGATATCATGTACTTTTGCAGGTACTTTGCTGAGCATAGTATCTAGTAGAAGTTGCTTGTCTACTGCATGCATATAGGTATTGGCTATCGCCAAAGCTACTACTGATTGTGTGATCACATTCCCTACCTCCTCTTTAGCTATAGTGATGATAGGGATCTCTACTATATTCCAAGTAGCTCTATCTTCATCTGAAGCTGTTACCAAGTTCGGTTCGATCACAATCGTTCCACCTGGTTTTACACCGCTTTTGAATGATTGGTAGCTTACATTTGCAACTGAAAGCATGAAGTTGACTTCACCCTCATTTGCATATGGATAGTATATCTCATCATCATCTAGAGTGATATCAACGACAGTAGGCCCACCACGCACTTGTGATGTATATGTAGCTGTTTTTAGTCCATATCCACCAGCCTTGATCTTCGCTGCAGCAAAAATCTCACCAGCTAGAAGAACACCTTGTCCACCAACACCAGTAAATCTCATTATAGTTCGTGCCATAGTACCTCCTTATATTTTCTTCTCAAAGTCATCTTGGGTGATCTTTTTTCTCTCACCTTTGTGAACTTTGATAATCTCTGCATACATATCGCAATACTCATCAGCATCTTTATCTTGTTTTATGATACCAGTAGGGAGAAGATTTAGTTGTTCTTCTTCACTAAGAGTATCATATTTTTTCTTAGATACTGTGATGCTGTCTATCCAGTCGAGATTTGCCATAGCGGAGTTCATCTTGTTTTTTCTACCAAGGTTGATATGGCAGTTTGATAGAGCTTCAACATATGAGAAGCCCTTGTGTTGGATAGCTTGACCGATAAGTTTTTCCAATTTTCTAGGCTGAGTTACATTTTCTCTACCTACAAATGAAGCACCAGCAGCGATAGCTAGTTTACATCCATCGAAAGTAGGGTCAATGTTTCCTGCTTTTTGTGATACTGTCCACATACCTTTTGGAGTAGTTGGACTTGTCTGCGAATTGGTCAAACCATAGATGAAGTTTTGTATGATGATCATGGTGATATCAATATTTCTTCTACATCCATGGATAGTATGATTACCACCGATAGCTAGTGCATCACCATCACCAGCTACACATACTACATGTTTGTCTGGATTGGCTAGTTTGATACCTGTAGCATAAGCTATGGTTCTACCGTGTGTTGTGTGTACAGTATTGAAATCCACATAAGAACTAAATCTTCCTGAACATCCGATACCAGACACTACACACATATCATCTTTGTCTATACCTAATTTATCTACTGCTCGTATAAAAGCTTTGAGTATAACACCGTCACCACATCCCCAACACCAAAGTGTTGGCATCTTCTCTGTTCTTAGATATTGATCATAATTAAATGCCATATTAAAATACCTCTTTTACTTTATTTACAATCTCATAAGGAGAGATCGCTCTACCGTTAACTTTGTAAAGACCCTCTAGGTCAAGTCTTCCTGAAGCTCTCTCTATCTCATCTGTATATTGTCTGATATTTAACTCAACGACCAATACATTTTTGATCTTATCAGTCATCTCTTTGATCTTCTTGGCAGGAGATGGCCAGATAGTGATAGGTCTAAAGAGTCCTGCTTTGATACCATCATCTCTGAGGTGTCTGATAGCCTCTTTTGCAGCGAGTGATACAGAACCATAAGCGATGATAAGTACTTCACCCTCTTCGCCAGTCAAGTCATCACACATAAACTCTTCATTTAGCTCTAGCTCATCTTGATGTGCCATTACTTTATCTTCAAGTCTTTGGATTAGTTTTCTACAAGTCTCTATCTCTTCTGTAGGGAAACCATTTTTGTCATGGTGGAGACCTGTATAGTGGTATCTATATCCCTCAAACATAGGGTTGAGTACAGCTGGCTCTGTAGCTTCACACTCGTACGGGTGATACTCGTCAGCTGGACCATCAAATGTTTTTCTAGGTACTATGCCTGCTTCCACCTCTTCGATAGTAGGTATCATCGCTTTTCCGTGCATATGACCGATAGTCTCATCAAGCAAGACTATAACAGGTTGCATAAATCTATCTGCTAGATTGAATGCTCTCACCGTCTCTGTGTAGCACTCTTCTAAGTTACCAGCACATAGAGTGATAGAACGATAATCCCCATGAGATGGGTTTGAAGCTTGTTTGATGTCGCCTTGTGATACACGAGTCGGAAGACCAGTTGATGGACCACCTCTCATGACATTCACACATACCAAAGGTACTTCTGCCATCTGAGCAAGACCTAGGTTTTCTGCTTTGAGGCTCATACCAGGTCCTGAAGTGGCTGTCAATGCCCTCTTTCCACTCATAGCAGCACCGATTACAGTACAAATTCCTGCTATCTCATCTTCCATCTGAATAGCTGTACCACCTTTAGCTGGTAACAGATCAGATATGACATGCATTATTTCACTAGATGGTGTCAATGGGTATCCCCCAAAAAACATACATCCAGCATCTACAGCTGCAATAGCTGATAGTTCATTACCAGTTGAAATTACTTCTCTAGTTCCCATTAATTACTCCCTTTATAATCTACAGGCAATCTATAACCATTATTTGCAATCGCCTCTTGTCTTGCCTTTGAATCATCACTCAATTTTGCAAATTTGAACTCTTTTTTATCTGCTACATATATAGCAAAATCTGGACAAGAAAGTTCACATTCATTACATCCTATACATGATTCAGGAGCGACTACACTGATCATTGCCCCCAAGGTTGAGGTTGGTTCTTGTTGCATAGACAGGACACCTGCTGGACATGCATCGACACATATATCACAGGCTTTACATCTATCAGTATTTACCCATACTGGAGTATTTTCTGGAGCTACCATAACTGCCATTTTTTCCCCTTTTTATTATTAAAATTGTGTTTGACAAAGTGATAAGATTTACCATTCACTTGAGATTAGAATATCTTAGTTTATATAATTGTTATATGAATAATCTCGTATTATTGTTATGATAATCTAAC